>NZ_JBQHTM010000031.1:0-43817 GCF_052065695.1 Intestinimonas sp. HCP28S3_D6 | reverse complement strand
TCGCAAAGCAGCTCGCTGCCCACAACCGCCGCTCCAATAACTTCCCCATGAGACCTTTGGGTTGGCTTTCTCCTCGAGAGTTCACCGTCCAATATGTTTGACAAACCTACAAGACCCCAGGACGTACAACAAAAGGCCCCTTCCCGCATAGAAATGAGGGGAGGCCTTTCGGCCTTCCCCTCGAATTTGCGCGCCGCAGGCGCGGGGAGGTTTTCTATGGAACTCACCCAACACATTCTCACCCAGAGCGGCTGCTACAAGGCGGGCCGGACCATCGTGCCCAAAGGGATCATGGTCCACTCCACCGGCGTAGCCCAGCCCGACCCGGCCGTCTTTCTCAAGCTCTGGGACCAGCCGGGGGCGGACGCCTGCGTCCACGCCCTGGTCCACCAGGGGGGCGTGATCCAGACCCTGCCCTGGAACCACAGAGCCTGGCACGCCGGCAGTCCCAGGAACGGCGGACTGTCTGCCAACAACACCCACATCGCCTTTGAGATCCTGGAGCCCAAAGGCCACACCTATCAGGGCGGCACCATGGTGGGCTACGATGTGAAGGCCAACGCCGCCTATTTTGATGCCGTCTACCGGAACGCGGTGGAGCTGACCGCCTGGCTGTGCCGGCAGTTCTCCCTGGACCCCATGACCCAGGTGGTGGACCACCAGGAGGGCTGCAAGCTGGACATCGCCAGCAACCACGCCGACGTGATGCACTGGTTCCCCAAGCACGGCAAGAGTATGGACACCTTCCGGGCCGACGTAGCGGCCCTGCTGAAGGGAGAAGAGGAGGATACGATGGATCAGAACACCTTTGACACCATGCTGACCGAAGCCCTGGCCCGCCGGGCCGCCGCTCAGGAGTCCAAGCCCGTCAGTGACTGGGCCAAGGAGGCCTGGGAGGCGGCGGTGGCCGCCGGGGTCTTTGACGGCACCAAGCCCCAGGCCCCCCTGACACGGGAGCAGGCCGCCGCCGTCCTGGCCCGGCTGGGCAAACTGAACTAACCCCCATCGCAAGGAGGCCGTCCGGCAGATGCCGGGCGGCCTCTTTTTTCAGCTGTCGTAGATGCGGGCCACCGCGAGACCGCCGGTGACCTGGGCCGGTCCCGACCCCTGGTAGAGAAGCCTAGCGTAGGCAATCGAAGGGGAAAACTCATAGTAGGTCCCGGACCCACTCTGGGAAATGCCAGCCTGGGCCGGCGCCACGAACTCAAATTCGGTGAGGGCCGCCGCCCCTTGGAAGGGCAGCACCCCCACGGTACCGTCCTCCTCCGGCCGGCACTGGACCACATAGGAGAGGCTGTACAGCCCAGGCTCCGTCAGCAGCACCGTAGTGCCGTCCCCGCTCAGGGAGATGCCCTCCCCCACCAGGTAGTATGGGTAGAGCCGCAGGGTCTGGCCCGACGCATACTCCCCCGGCTGTACCAGAAACTGCACCGCGGCGGGCAGTCCGCCGCCGGACCCGGCAGCGCCGGTGGCCCCCGTGGCGCCGGTGGCGCCGTCAACACCAGCGGGGCCTGTTGCCCCTGTTGCGCCGGTGGGGCCCGTAGCTCCCGTAGCTCCCACCGCTCCAGCAGGACCGGTGGGACCCGTTGGCCCCACAGCCCCCGTGGCCCCGGTAGCGCCGGTAGGCCCTGCCGGACCGTCAGCGGGACCTGCTGGGCCGGTGGCGCCTGTGGCTCCCGTGGCCCCGGTGGGGCCGTTGGCTCCGGTAGGGCCAGTTGGCCCCATTGGTCCGGTGACCCCCGTAGGGCCGGTGGGACCGGTAGCACCTTCTCCCGGTCCGGTGGGGCCGGTAGCACCGGTAGGGCCAGTAGCGCCGGTGGGGCCGGTAGGCCCGGTCGGGGCGGTATGAAAAGGAAACAGACCGAAGGAAGAAACGTGCGCGATATGCAGGGGCAACAGATAAGCGGCGGGATAGTCAACACCTATCCCGCCGCTCCATCTGAAATTTTGATTGGGCCGAATTTACGGTATTCGCCCTCTTGTATTATGCAATACTTTTCAGGTAGTCTGCTAATTTTTTGTCTTCGACTTTGATATGCTTTAACAGCCATCCTGCCAGTAGGGTATTGATCTGGCCCACATTTGCCACGGTCGGCCCCTCATTTTCAATTTTACGCACCAAATCAGCAGCTGATTTTTTGAAATCATCGTGAATTTTCTTGTGACGCGTATAATCCGGATAACGATTTTTTACCTGAATCGCTTCTTCATCGGAAAAGTGCTTCTCGGTATAATGCAAAAGGAAATGCGCTGTATCTAATAGCTGGGTGCGTCCCTGTCCTTTTGTACAAGCGTCCAGCAATGAATTTACAGTGTCGATTAGCTGACGGTGCTCCGCGTCGATGACACGGTTTCCAGTTTCCAAGTCCTTTGTAAATTGATAAGCCATGCTATGTTTCCTCCTTGCAGCATATTTTTACATATTATAGAGCGGTCTGCCCGTTATCGCCAAATAATAAGAGCGCATGTCTTATCCCATGTCGGGTAAGTGCGCTCTTTATGGGGTAACCGCCCCTTGCTTATCCGGCAATATGGTTTGTTTTCCAAAACCCCTTGTATAAATAATAGCAATGTTACCATATCACGAAATCACCCATCTGTCCAGTATGAATACGGCCAGGACGCCTAAAAATGCAATCAGCCATCTTCGTTCTGCATGCTCAGGCAAGCTTTGAAAATTGTAAATGCCTTCTCATAAGACGAGTTGATTGGCGCATAAAAATGTTGGAAAGGAGGCGTATGTTTGATGAACCATTCACAGCTTAATATCTCGGCGCTGGCAAGCGTTGATATTCAGAAAATGAATAAGGATGAATTGGTGGATGTGAGCAGCCTTGCTCTTGATCCCGGAATCCCCCTGGAGCTTCGGGCTGGTTATATCTTAAAAGCAACGGGAAATCCCTACTGTTTCCGCGTGGGTGACTTAGGTGTCAAGCTGGAGTTTCTGGACAGCGCCCCGTCCTTACAGGATGCCCTTTCCAACTTCTTTCAGCGAAAAAAAAGAGGGCTTTAATTTCTTTCCGGACACTCTGTCTGGAGGCGGCGTGAGCCTTTGGGACAGATGCAGGGTGTAATGCGATAGGCAAGGAGGCGCACATGGCACGTAAAAGCCGGGCTATTGTTGAAACAGTAAAATCGCAGATTCGAGTATGGAGAATTGCCATCTATATCCGCTTATCCAAAGAGGACGCTCGGTGCTTAGACGAGTCCGAAAGCGTCACCAATCAGCGCGCAATCATTGAGGATCATATCGCCGGGTTTCACGACGGCGATGAGTACATGATTGTAGACGAATATGTAGATGACGGCATTTCCGGCACAACGGATGACGAGCGCGATGACTTCCAGCGGATGTTGGCTGACATCAAACGGGGACGCGTGAACTGCGTGATTGTCAAAGACCTGGCCCGTTCTTTCCGTAATTACAGCGATCAGGGCTATTATCTGGATGACTGGTTCCCCCGGTACAATGTCCGTTTTATTTCTCTATTTCATCAGCCCCTGGACAGCTATAAAGAGCCACAAACTATGCGGAGCATCGCGGTTCCCATCCAGGGGGTGCTCAATGAAAACCATTGTGCGGAAACCTCTGACAAGGTGCGGGAGGTATTTGATATGAAACGCCGCAACGGGGAGCACATCGGCTCCTTCGCGGTCTATGGCTATATCAAAGATCCAAACGACAAAAATGCCTTGGTAGTGGACGAGGAGGCGGCCGCTGTTGTCCGGGAGATTTTCTCCATGTTCCTGGACGGCATGAGTAAAAACGCCATTGTCCACTCTCTCAACGAGCACGGGGTTCTCTGCCCCGCCGCCTACAAGCGGGAACGTCTGGGGCTGAAATACCAAAACCCCAGCATTGATCCCGCAAAACGTCCTTTGTGGTGTGCAACGTCTGTAAGTACCATTTTGAAGAACCGTATGTACTGCGGGGATATGGTGCAGGGACGCTACCGCATGAAAAGCTACAAGGTACATATTCAGGAAGTGGTTCCCAAAGAGGAATGGTACATCGTGGAAAACACGCATGAGGCGATTATTGACCGGGACACCTTTGAAAAGGTGCAGCGTCTTTTGAACCGGGACACCCGCACAGGTCCCCAGCAGAAGGAGCTGTATCTGTTCAGCGGCTTTCTGAAATGTGCTGACTGCGGCAAGGCTATGAGCCGGAGCAAGGTGGGCAGCGTGGTGTACTACTACTGCCGTACTTATAAAGACCAATCCAAAACAGCCTGCACCAAGCATACCGTCAAGCATGACCGTCTGGAGGCCGCTGTCCTCTACGCCATTCAGCAGCAGGTCTATCTGGCGGTGAACTACACCGAGATCATTGAACGGATCAACCGGGCCCCGCTGGTGAAAAGCCAGTCCAAAAAGCGGATGGATGCCATCGAACAAAAAGAACGGGAGCTATCGAAAATCTCCCGTTACAAGCAATCGATCTATCAGGACTGGAAAGACGGCGAAGTCAGCCACTCGGACTACCGCCACATGAAAGAGGACTACGAGCAGCAGGCCCAGGCTCTGGAGGAAGTGCTGCAGACCCTCCGGGCAGAACAGGCGGAGCTGAAAAATGGCGTGGATGCCGAAAACCCGTTCTTGGCTGCGTTCCGTCAGTACCGGAATATCGACAAGCTGACACGGGACATTCTCATTGAGCTGGTGGATCATATCAAGGTGTATGAGGGCGGCAATATCAGCATTGTGTTCCGCTTTGCCGACGAGCTGCGCCGGATCACAGAGTTGATTGCGCTCAATACCCATAATGAGGCGGTTTGACAAGAAACCGCATTTTTACAGACGATTACCTTTCCTATATGGAGCGCCCCGGTGGCGCCTGTCGCCCCTGTCGGACCCGTTGGGCCGGTGGGGCCCACGGCCCAGCACCAGGGGCAGCAATAAGTATCATCACGCATGCAAAAGACCTCCCGGGCCATTCTATGCCCGGAAGGTCTTTTGGGTTTTCTTCTGTTATTTACTCAGGATGAAGAGGTTGCCATCGCTGACAAAATTGGAGACGCTGTACAGGACCAGCACCTGGTCGATGCCATTCTCGGCCACATACTGGCTCACCGGGGTCTTGTTGTACCGGGGATCGAAGAGGTGGACCTCGGAGAAGTCCGCCGTCAGGAAGGGAGCCAGGCTGTCCGAGTAGGAGTCCCGGATGACCAGCAGCCTGGGGCCGGCCGTATTCTGGCCCTTCACCACCGCCAGGGGCTTGTTGCCCCCCAGGAAGAAGGAGTACTTGTCCTTGACCTCCAGCTTGCTCCAGTCGTAGAGGACCCCGGCCTCGGGCTGGGTGCCGTTCCAGGCGGTGACAGTGACGCCCTCCTCGGGCACATAGATGTCGATGGAATCGGGGGCCATCCACCGGACGCCGGAGCTGGAGTAGGTGGTGCCCTTGAAATCGGTGGAGACGGTGGTCTTCTCATAGTCGCTCAGGGGGGTGACCTCCAGCCCCATGGCCTCCATGAGGGCGGCATAGCCGTAGTAGGCCCCCAGGCTGGTCCAGTGGTGGTCCAGCCGGTAGTAGATGTCCTCGTCCTTATGGGCCTCCAGGGCGGAGGCGATGTCCACCCAGTGGGCCTGGGTGGTGGTCTGGGCCTGGGTCAGAATGTCCCCCTCGCTGGCATTGGGGGCTCCCTCCGGCAGCCGGTCCGCCCACACCGACACCTTGCCGGGGATGAGGGAGAAGTACACCGGCACATCCACATTTTCCACCAGTTTGTTCACATAATCCAGATTATTGGTCACCTTGGTAGGGTCGGGCCGGTCGAACCGGGGGATGAGGGTGTCCTTGTCGCAGAGGTAGACCCCATTGTTCTCCCCCTTGCCCGCCAGGCGCTCGGCCATGGCCTTGGCGGCGATCCACTCGTCCCGGAAGACGAACTGGTCGGTGAGGTAGCTCTCAAAATCGGACATGAACTTGCCCGTGAAGAAGTCGCCGCTCTCGTCCAGGGGGAGTTTCAGGACAAAGTCCTTGGCCTTCAGGCTGGGCTTCTGGGTCAGGTAGCGGTTCTCATCCTGGGAGAAGTCCCGGTCCGGGGAGATGAGGTTGGCGGCGAAAAAGACGGCCAGGAAGCCGCAGAACAGGATGGTGAGGAAAAAAGCGTAGCGTTTTGACATGTCCGGGCCTCCTTTAGAAGCGGAAATAGAGGAAGGGGTTGTAGGTGGCGTCCACCAGGTAGGCGGTGCAGAGGAGGAGCCCTGCCAGCAGGACCACCGGCAGGAGGACCTGCCCGGCCCGCCTGGGGAGCCGCCGCCACAGGGAGGCCATCAGGGGGGTGGAGGCCACGCAGGCGGCCAGGAGGGAGGGGCCGTAGGAGCCCAGGTAGTAGCCGAAGGCGCCGTCGGCCAGGCCGCCGCCGTTCAGGCCGAACATGGCGGAGAGGTAGCCGCCCAGCTGGCCAAAATCCTCCACGGCGAAGATGGCCCAGCTCACCAGCACCAGGAAGAGGGTGTAGATATGCTGGAGCACTCTGGGCCAGCGGTCGATCCACTTCTTGAGCCACAGCTTTTCCACCATGAGGAGGACACCAAAGTAGAGGCCCCAGAGGAGGAAGTTCCAGCTGGCCCCGTGCCAGATGCCGGTGAGGCCCCACACCACCAGCAGGTTGAAGCACAGCCGGCCCCGGGAGACCCGGTTGCCCCCCATGGGGATATAGACGTACTCCCGGAACCAGGAGCCCAGGGAGATGTGCCACCGCCGCCAGAACTCGGTGATGGAGCGGGAGATATAGGGGTAGTCGAAGTTCTTCAGAAACTCGAAGCCCAGCATCCGGCCCAGGCCGATGGCCATGTCGGAGTAGCCGGAGAAGTCGAAGTAGAGCTGGAGGGAGAAGGCCACCACCCCCAGCCAGGCCCCCAGGACGGTGAGCTCAGAGGTGGGGAGGGCCTTGTAGGCGTCCCAGAGCATACCCAGATTATTGGCCAGGAGCACTTTTTTGGCCAGGCCGATGACGAAGATCTCCACGCCGCTGGCAAAGCGCTCGGCGGTGTGGTCCCGGTGGTCCAGCTGCTCCCCCAGGTCCTTGTACTTGATGATGGGCCCGGCGATGAGCTGGGGAAAAAGGGTAACGAAGGTGCCGAAGCTGACGATGTTCCGCTGGACTTTGGCGTCCCCCCGGTAGACGTCGATGGTGTAGCTCATGGTCTGGAAGGTGTAGAAGGAGATGCCGATGGGGAGACTCACCCCCAGGATGGGCATGAAGTGGAGCCCCAGGGCGGACAGGCTGCCGGCCAGGAAGTCCCAGTACTTGAAGAAGAACAGCAGGGCCAGGTTGAAGATCACCGACGAGGCCACCGCCATCCGGGCTCCCCGGTCATTTCCCTTCTTCTTGCACTTGTCCACCAACATACCGTGGGTGTAGTCGATGGCGATGGAGGCAAACATGATGACGATATAGACCGGCTCACCCCAGCCGTAGAAGATCAGGTTGAAGATCAGCAGCACGCCATTGCGCCACTTCAGAGGCGAGAGGTAGTAGATCAAAAGCACAATGGGCAGGTAGGTGAAGAGAAAGAGCAGGCTGGAGAAAACCAAGCGCAAACACCTCAGTTCGATTCAATAGTCTCGGGGATAGTATGCCGCAGAAATGGAGAAAGCGGCGCAGCTTTTTCCTTTGACGCAGGTGGGAGGGGAAAAGTTCCCATATCATGTCAGAAAAAGTCCCCGCGCCGGGCGCGGGGACTCTCTGCTTTTTCAGCCGGCCACGTGGGCCCGGATGCGGCCGATGATCATATCCAGGGCCACCAGGTTGTGGCCGCCCTCCAGCACCACGATGTCGGCATACCGCTTGGAGGGCTCCACAAACTGCTCGTGCATGGGCTTGACGGTGGTGAGGTACTGCTTGACCACCGAGTCCAGGCTCCGGCCCCGCTTCTTCACGTCCCGCATGATCCGCCGCAGGATGCGCACGTCGGCGTCGGTGTCCACGAAGATCTTGATGTCCATCAGATCCCGGAGGGCCTGGTTCTCAAAGATGAGGATGCCCTCCACGATGATGACCTTGGTGGGACGCACCTCCACCGTCTCCCCGGAGCGGTCGTGGATGGTGTAGTCGTAGACGGGACAGTGCACCGTCTCCCCCCGGCGGAGGGCCTGGATGTCCCGGATCATCAGATCGGTGTCGAAGGCGTCGGGGTGGTCGTAGTTGAGCTTGGTCCGCTCCTCATAGGGCATCTCGCTGTGAGATTTGTAGTAGTTGTCGTGGTAGAGGACGCTCACGTCCTCCCCGAACTCCGCCTTGAGCTTTTCCGTCAGCGTGGTCTTGCCGGAGCCAGTCCCGCCGGCGATGCCGATGATCATGGTATCCATGTGGCTGCTCCACCGTCCTTCCTTTTCTTTCCTCCGTCGGAGGATCGTTCTCTCAGGGACCATTATAATGCCTCCGGGACAAAGCCGCAAGCCTTGAAAATCAAGGCCCGGGGCTTTCTTCCGGCTCCGCCCGCCCCGCCTCTTGCGTTCCCGCTGTCGGAAGGCTATAATCTAGGTGCTCAGCCGCAGCCGCGGCTGTCTTTGACAGGAAGGGTGTATTCCATGGAGCTCAACGCCGCCGCCCGCGCCGCCTTCGATGCCATGAGCGAGGGCATTACCATCATTGATACCAACGGGATCATCGTCTTCGGCAACCGGGCCTACCGGGATTTCCTCAATAAGGAGGCCGGCGGCGACATCGGCCCCATCGAGGGCTATCGCCTCCGGGACCTGCGCCCCGGCGCCCGGCTCCCCGAGGTGCTGGAGACCGGCAAGCCCCACCTCCACATCACCCGCCAGGAGATCCAGGACTTTTACTTCGTCAACATGTACCCCATTTACGAAAACAGCGCCCTCATCGGCGGTATCTCGGTGGTCACCTTCCTGGAGGACGCCTACCGCACCCGCCAGGAGCTGGACGCCATGGAGGCCAAGAGCCAGCGGGTCCTCCGCCGCCTGAACAAGGCCAACGGCGCCCGCTACACCTTCGACGACATCGTGGCAGTCTCCCCCCCGGTGGCGGCGGTGAAGGCCCTGGCCGAAAAGATCGCCGCCACCGACGCCACCGTTCTGCTGGAGTCGGAGAGCGGTACCGGCAAGGAGCTCTACGCCCAGGCCATCCACAACGCCAGCCCCCGCCGGGATGGGGTCTTCGTGGCCATCAACTGCTCCAACTTCAACGCCGACCTGCTGGAGTCCGAGCTCTTCGGCTACGCCGAGGGGGCCTTCACCGGCGCCAAAAAGGGCGGCAAGCTGGGCCTCTTTGAGGCCGCCGCCGGCGGCACCCTCTTCCTGGACGAGATCTCCGAGATGGACATCGGCCTCCAGGCCAAGTTCCTCCGGGTCCTCCAGGAGCACCGGGTCCGCCCCGTGGGCGGGCTCAAGGAGATCGACGTGGACATGCGGGTCATCGCCGCCTGCAACGCCGACCTGCCCCAGTATGTGCGGGACGGCAAGTTCCGAAAGGACCTCTATTACCGTCTGAGCACCTTTCCCCTCCACATCCCGCCCCTCCGGGAGCGGCCCGCCGACATCTCCCCCCTGGCCAACTCCATCCTCAACGAGCTCTCCCACAAGCTCCGCCGGCCCTTTACCCTCACCGAGGACGCCGCCGAGCGCCTCCGCTCCCACGACTGGCCCGGCAACGTCCGGGAGCTCCGGAACGTGCTGGAGTTCTCCGCCTACCTCACCCCCTCCGGCATCATCACCGCCGACGCCCTCCCCGGCGATCTGGGCCGGCCCAAGCAGGAATCCCCCGCCGACACCACCCTGGCCCAGCGGGTCCGTGCCTTTGAACAGCGGGAGATCCGCAAGGCCCTGGAGAAATACGGCTCCTCCCTGGAGGGCAAGAAAAAGGCCGCCGCCGAGCTGGGCATCTCTCTGTCCAGCCTCTACAACAAGCTGGGCTCCTCCCCCTCCTGACCAGAGTTCCAGGATCTTAGAATCTGCTTCTAAAATCCTGGAACACCCGCTTGAAACCTGCGTTTGGCGTTTTGGTCCTACCAATTCCACCGGATCCATTTCCAGAATTTTAGAATTTTTTCTCTCTTTTCCACCTCTTTCTGGAAAAGTCCGGAGCCCTTTTATTCCAAGGGTTTCCGGACTTTTTTGCACTTGTAACCGGTTTTGGCACAGCGCTTGCTTTTTAAACAAGTGCAATCAAAAAGAGAGGATTGCATCTCTGAAACGGGCTGCGGCCCGAAAAGAAAGAGGAGGTAAATCCATGTTAGCAGCACTCGGTTTCATCACGGTCATTGTCATGCTCGTCCTGATCATGACCAAGAAGGCCTCGCCGCTGGTGGCGCTGATCGCGGTCCCTGTGGTCACCGGCATCATCGCCTGCGCCTTCATTTCTGTCGTCCCTGAAGGGGCTCCCGAAGGCACCGCCGGTGTGGTGGACTTCGTGGCCAACTTCAAGAGCCTGGGCGGCATGATCACCGGTTCCAAGGGCATCGGTTCCGTTGCCGCCACCGGCGTCATGTTCATCTTCTCCATCCTGTTCTTCGGCATCCTCACCGACGCCGGCACCTTCCGCCCCATCATCAAGGGCATCCTGAACATGGTGGGCACCGATCCCGTGAAGATCGGCATCGGCACCGCCATCCTGGCCGCCATTGTCCACCTGGACGGCTCCGGCGCTGTCACCTTCCTGATCTGCGTCCCCGCCCTGCTCCCCCTGTATGACGCGCTGGGCATGCGCCACACCACCCTGGCCACCATCGTGGCTCTCTCCGCCGGCACCATGAACATCCTGCCCTGGGGCGGCCCCACCATCCGTGCCCACACCGCCCTCGCCACCATGGAGGGCACTGAGGCCACCGTTACTGAGTTCTTCATGCCTGTCCTGCCCGCCGTCCTGGTCGGTCTGGTGTGCGTGCTGGTCATCGCCGCCTTCCTGGGCAGCCGTGAGAAGAAGCGCATCGGCAACGTGGCCCTGCAGTCCGTGGGCCACACCGAGGCCGAGCTCACCGACGAGCAGAAGGCCCTCCTGCGTCCCCACCTCTTCATCGTGAACATCATTCTCATCGTCGCCGCCATCGTCTCCCTGCTCTTCTCCGGCTTTGCTCCCGCCGTGGTCTTCATGGTCTTCTATGTACTGGCCACCGTCATCAACTACCCCAGCGTCAAGGAGTCCAAGGCCCGCGTGGATGCCCACGCCAAGGAGTGCCTGATGATGTGCTCCGTCCTCTTCGCCGCCGGCTGCTTCACCGGCATCATGCAGGGCACCGGCATGATCTCCGAGATGTCCAACGCTCTGGTCTCCGTCATCCCCAACTCTCTGGGCCAGTTCTTCCCCCTGGTCATCGGTATCATCAGCATGCCTGCCTCCCTGCTCTTTGACCCCGACTCCTTCTACTACGGCGTGCTGCCCGTGCTGGCCGAGACCGCTCAGGGCTTCGGCATCGTGGGCGCCGATGCGGGCCGCGCCGCCATCCTGGGCCAGATGACCACCGGCTTCCCCGTCTCCCCCCTGACCGCCTCCACCTTCCTGCTGGTGGGCCTGGCCGGCGTGGACCTGGGCGAGCACCAGAAGAAGACCATTCCTCTGGCTTGGCTGGTCTCCCTGATCATGGTCGTGGTGGCCATTATCACCGGCGGTATCGCCATCTGATCCTGTCGTAACATCCATTCTGAATCGTTGGAAAGGAAGCTAATGCCATGAAAACCATCCGTATCGGCAGCGGCGCCGGCTATGCCGGCGACCGCCTGGAGCCCTCCCTGGAACTCATTGAAAAGGGCAACCTGGACTACATCAGCTACGAATGCCTGGCCGAGCGCACCATCGCCATCGGCCAGCAGGCCAAGCTGAAGGACCCCACCAAGGGCTACAACGGCCTGCTGGAGCACCGCATGGAGAAGGCCCTGCCCCTGTGCTGGAAGCACAAGGTCAAGCTCATCACCAACATGGGCTCCGCCAACCCCCAGGCCGCCGCTCAGAAGTGCGTGGAGATCGCCCGCAAGCACGGCCTCACCGGCATGAAGATCGCGTGCGTCACCGGCGATGACCTGCTGCCCGTCATCGACAAGTACAAGGACACCGAGGTGTGGGAGACCCACGAGCCCCTGTCCAAGCTGCCCGGCGAGATCGTCTCCGCCAACGCCTACATGGGCGTGGAGGGCATCCTGAAGGCCCTGGATCAGGGCGCCGACGTGGTCATCACCGGCCGTGTGGCCGACCCCGCCATCTTCATGGCCCCCGCCATCCACGAGTTCGGCTGGTCCCTGGAGGACTGGGACAAGCTGGGCAAGGGTACCATGATGGGCCACCTGCTGGAGTGCGGCGGCCAGGTCACCGGCGGCTACTTCGCCGAACCCGGCAAGAAGGACGTGCCCGGCGTGGGCCACCTGGGCTTCCCCATTGTGGAGATCTCCGAGGACGGCTCCTTCTTCGTCACCAAGGTCCCCGAGGCCGGCGGCAAGGTCACCGTGGAGACCTGCTCTGAGCAGATCGTCTACGAGATCCACGATCCCGAGAACTACCTGACCCCCGACGTGGTGGCCAACTTCAAGCAGGTCAAGTTTACCGAGGTGGAGAAGGATAAGGTCCAGGTGGAGGGCGCCACCGGCAAGTCCAAGACCGAGACCTTCAAGTGCTCCATCGGCTACCGCGACTGCTTCATCGGCGATGGCGAGATCAGCTACGGCGGCCCCGGCTGCGTGGCCCGCGGCAAGCTGGCCATCGACATCATCAAGGAGCGTCTGGCCCTGGTGGCTCCCAAAACCTTCGACGAGCTCAAGTTCGACCTCATCGGCTGCAACAGCCTCTACTGGAATCCCGACTACAAGTACAACGAGGAGCCCAGCGAGGTCCGCGTCCGTGTGGCCGGCCGCGCCAAGACCAAGGCCGAGGCCGACATCATCGGCAACGAGGTCGAGGCCCTCTACACCAACGGCCCCGCCGGCGGCTGCGGCGCTGTGAAGCGCACCCGCGACATCGTCTCCGTGGCCTCCATCCTGGTCAGCCGCTACGACGTCAAGCCCGCGGTCGAGATCTTTGAAGTCTGATTTCGTTAGAAAGGAAGCATAGAGCTATGAAACTCTGGGATATCGCGCACTCCCGTACCGGCGACAAGGGCAACATCTCCAACATCTCCCTCATCGCCTATGACCCCAAGGACTTTGAGCTCCTCAAGGAGAAGGTCACCGCCGAGAAGGTGAAGGAGCACTTCAAGGGCATGGTCAAGGGTGAAGTGGTCCGCTATGAGCTGCCCAATATCCACGCCCTCAACTTCGTGATGTATGCCGCTCTGGGCGGCGGCGTCACCCGCTCCCTGTCCGTGGACATGCACGGCAAGGGTCTGAGCTCCTATCTGCTGGACATGGAGATCTGATCTCCGTTCCAAATATACGTTTCCCATTCTCCCCAACACATTACACCGTTCTTTCGGTGGGGCGGCGCGCGGCCCTGCGGCTGCGCGCCGTTTTTTTCCCCACTTTGAGGAAACATCGTGCTAGGAGGTCCATGAAATGATGAAAAAGCAGCTCCTGTCCGCCCTGCTGGCAGGCGCCCTCTCCGTGTCCCTGGCCGTTCCGGCCCTGGGCGCCGAGGCGGAGCCCGCCGCCGCCCCCAGCTACCCCGTCCTCACCCAGGACGGCACCCAGTACGTCCCCCTGCGCTCCATCGCCGAGGACCTGGGCCTCTCCGTGGCCTGGGACCAGACCACCCTCACCGCCACCCTGTCCAACGGCATCTGGTCCATCCAGCTCCAGCCCATGGCCGGCACCGCCGACGTGAGCTATGTGGAGGGCGCCGTGGAGGCCCCCATCCTGCTCCAGGATGACCGCATCTACATCGACCCCGATTTCCTGTCCAAGTACGCCGACACGGTGGTGACCGTGGACGGCGATAGCGCCACCGCTGCCGCCGACGCTATGGCCGGCACCCGGAACGACATCCGCGCCAACGACTACGGCGTGAAGCAGTCCTATGAGTACGAGCGCTATGAGGTCATGGTGCCCATGGACGACGGCGTGAAGCTGCGCACCATCGTCTATAAGCCTGTGGGCGAGGGTCCCTGGCCCACCGCCTTCACCCGCGGGCCCTACCCCCAGCAGGAGGCCACCAAGGACGCCCTGGGCGAGGAATACGCCAGCCGCGGCTTCGCCTACGTTTACCAGTACTGCCGCGGCAAGGGCGGCTCTGAGGGCGAGTACGTGGCCAACGTGGACGAGCGGGCCGACGGCATCACCAGCCTGAACTGGCTCAACGACCAGGATTGGGTGGAGAGCATCGGCATACACGGCCATTCCTACCTGGCCCTCACCACCTGGATCGTGGGCGACGCCCTGCCTGAGAAGGTCAAGGCTCTCCACGCCCAGTGCTACGGCGTGCTCCGGAACCTCTCCGTGAGCCACTCCGGCCTGGTGGCGGCCGACAACATCATCGCCTGGACCATGCAGAACTGCACCGACGTCTACGACTACGACTACTATCTGGAGTCCGCCCAGTACCTGCCCGGCATCAAGGCCGACGACGACCTGTGGGGCGGCAACGTGGAAGGCTACGACGACTGGATCAACCACCCCGACTTCACCGCCCCCTACTGGGATGAGGGCTGCTGGGGCGATCTGAAGAACGCCATCCCTGAGATCGACGTGCCCGTGGCCATTTTCGGCGGCTACTACGACCACCACTACGAGGGCACCATCGAGGCCTGGAACATGCTCAGTGAGGAGACCCGCGCCCAGAGCCACATGGTCCTGGGTCCCTGGAACCACAGCTTCGGCTTCGCCACGTCCTGGAAGGGCGGCGAGAACTACACCTACGATGTGAACACCGACACCTTCAACTGGTTCTACAGCATCATGGTCAATGACACCGCTCCCGCCACCGGCGTGGACGCCTACGTGGTGGGCGACGACGAGTGGGTCCACCTGGACTCCTTCCCAATGGAGAGCGACGGTGCGCTCACCTACTACCTGACCACCGAGCCCACCGAGTCCAACGGCACCGCCTACCTCCTCTCCAGCGAGCCCGCCGCCGAGGCCGACACCATCAGCTACGTCTACGATCCCACCGATCCCAAGCTCACCGAGGGCGGCGAGTGCCTGCTCACCACCGGCAATCTCCGGGGCAGCAACGAGCTCTCCCCCGCCGGCTACCGGGACGACGTGATCAGCTTCGTCAGCGACCCCGTAGCCCAGGACACCACCCTGGCCGGCAATCTGGTGGCCGATCTCTTCGTCAGCACTGACGTGGAGGACACCGCCTTCACCTACACCATCAGTGAGGTGGATGCCAACGGCGTGGCCCACAACATCCGCAACGGCCTGCTGACCCTGGCCTACCGCAACGACCGCTACGCCCCCGCTGTGTACGACTACGTCCCCGGCGAGGTGGTGGAGATGAAGATCGAGTCCCTGCCCATCGTGTGGACCGTCTCCGCCGGCAACCGCATCCGCATCGACATCTCCTCCTCTGACTTCCCCGAGTTCACCAGCCACACCAACACCGTGGGCAACTGGGCCGAGCAGACCGAGACCAAGATCGCCAACCAGACCATCCACCTGGGCGGCGACTATCCCAGCTCTGTGACCCTGCCCACCCTCTCTGTGGCGGGCTGAGCATTCTGTTTCCCACCTTTCTAGAGGCCGAAGGCCGCGGGCAATGCCCGCGGCCTTCGGCCTTTTCTCTCCCTCTTGACAATAGATAGATTGTCGATATAATAATAGATAGATAATCTATCTATCAGGAGGTCTTGCCATGGCACGAGAAAAGAATATTCCAGGGGGCACAGGGATGCTGCTCCTCTCCCTCCTCTCCCGGCAGGAGATGTACGGCTACCAGATGATCACCGCCCTGCGGGAGCGGTCCAACCACGTCTTTGACCTGAAGGCGGGGACCCTCTACCCGCTCCTTCACACCTTAGAGGCCCAGGGCTACGTCACCTCCAGGGACGGGGAGGTTGGCGGCCGGGTGCGGCGGTACTACGCCATCACTCCCACGGGCCGGGGGGCCCTGGCGGAACAGGCAGAGCAGTGGCAGACCTACGCCGACGGGGTCCGTGGTGTCCTGGAAGGGGGCGTGTTCTGTGGCGCGTGAAGTTCTGGCGGATTACCTCACTGCCGTGGGCGCCCAGATCCGGTGGGAGCGGGCCCGGGAACCTCTGCTACCGACGCGGTGGGCTATGTGGAGGACAGCTACACCCTCACCCCGCCGGAGGACGTGGAGGTCTCCTAAATCCTGTCAGAAAAACTTTATCTTTTCTTCACTCCTTCTCAAGAGACCCTTACCTCCTTCGTGATAGCATGAAAGCATCACGAAGGAGGTCGTCTTTTCTATGGAACCCATACTGACTGTATCCCACCTGCAAAAGGTTTACGGCGCCAAGGGCAGCCGTACCCAGGCTCTGAGTGACCTGAGCTTTACGGTGGAGGAGGGGGAGTTCACCGGCATCATGGGGGCCTCCGGCTCCGGCAAAACCACCCTCTTGAACTGCATCTCCACCATCGACCGGCCCACCGGCGGCACCATCACCGTGGACGGCACCGACCTCACCGCCCTGAAGGGCAAGGCCCTCTCCCGGTTCCGCCGGGAACGGTTGGGCTTCATTTTTCAGGACTGCAACCTACTGGACACCCTCACCGGCTTTGAGAACATGGCCCTGGCCCTCACCATCCTGGGCACCGCCCCCAAGGCCATTGAGCGCCGGGTGCGGGAGGCCGCCGAATTGCTGGGCCTGGAGGGGGTGCTGGACAAATACCCCTACCAGATGTCCGGCGGCGAGCAGCAGCGGGTGGCCGCCGCCCGGGCCATCCTGACCCGGCCCGCCCTGGTGCTGGCTGACGAGCCCACCGGCGCTCTGGACTCCAAGTCGGCGGGGCAGCTGCTGCGGCAGCTCTCCGCCCTCAACCAGGAGGAGGGGACCACTATCCTCATGGTCACCCACGACGCCTTCACCGCCTCCTGGTGCCGGCGCATCCTCTTCATCAAGGACGGCGTTCTCTACCGGGAGCTCCGCCGGGGGGACCTGGACCGGAAGGCCTTTTTTGCCCAGATCCTGGGCGTGGTGAGCCTGCTGGGAGGTGACAGCGCCGATGTTCTGTAAGCTGGCGCTCCGCAACGTCACCCGGAGCCTGAAGGACTACGCCGTCTACTTCCTCACCCTCACCTTCGGCGTGTGCATCTTCTACATCTTCAACTCCCTGGAGAGCCAGTGGTGCATGCAGATGCTCTCCCGCTCGTCCCACTACATCGTGGACACCATTCTCATCTTCATGGACGTGTTCTCCGTCTTCGTGTCTGTGGTGCTGGCCTGCCTCATCCTCTACGCCAACACTTTTCTCATGAAGCGGCGGAAACGGGAGCTGGCCACCTACTTCCTGCTGGGCCTGCCCACGGGGAAGGTCTCACTGCTGCTGGTGCTGGAGACCCTGCTCATCGGCCTACTGTCCCTGGCCGCCGGCCTGCTGTTGGGCGTCCTCCTCTCCCACGGCCTGGCCCTCCTCACCATGGCCATGTTCGCCTCCTACCCCACCGATGAGTCCTTCGGCTTCATCCTCTCCTGGAAGGCCATCGTCAAGACCGTCCTCTACTTCGGTGTCATCTTCCTGGTGGTCATGGGCTTCACCGGCCTCTCCGTCTCCCGGGCCAAACTTATCGACCTCATCCAGGGAGGACGGAAAAACGAGGAGATGCGGGAACGCCCCCTGTGGCGGAGCGTGCTCACCTTCCTCCTGGGGGTGGTGCTGCTGCTCATCGCCTACGCCATGCTGCTCATCCGGGGCATCAACCGCATCGACTCCCTCTTCTTCCTCATGCTTGCCCTGGGCACCCTGGGGACCCTCCTCTTCTTCCGCTCTCTCTCCGGCTTCCTGCTGCGGCTGGTGAAGGGCCACAAAAAGCTCTACTACAAGGACCTCAACATGTTCGTCCTGCGGCAGTTCAACAGCCGCATCCACACCACCTATGTGTCCATGACGGTGATCTGCCTGCTGCTCCTGCTGGCCATCGGCGTCACCGCCTGTTGCGTGGGCCTCAACAACACCATTGGCGCCATGACGGACGCCTCCGCCCCCTACGACTTCACCATCCAGAATTACAGCGGGGACGTCTCTCCCACCGACATTCCCGCCCTTCTCGCGGAGAACGGTTTCGACCCTGATACCCAGCTGAAGGACGCCTGGTTCTGCAACTTCTACTACAACGACCCCGACCTCTCCGTCCCCGGTCAGGGCTCCTCCGACACCGTTCTCTCCCTCACCGACTACAACGCCCTCATGGCCCTCCAGGGAAAGTCCGGCCTCACGGAGGCCGAGCTGCCCCAGCTGCGGACGGAGGCCCTGGTCACCGGCTTCTCCGGCGTGGGGGTCTATCTGGTGGTGGACGACGCCATGGCATCCACCCTCTCCGTCCGGCGGCAGATCTTCGTGGGCAACTACGCCGGGGACCCCCAGGCCGCCGAGGCCGCCCTCACTGCCGCCCTGGACTCCCCCGACTTCTACGATACGGGCTCCTACAACACCACCACCAAACTCCAGATCTATCTGGAGAACATGGGCACCAAGATCCTGGTCCTCTTCATGGGCCTCTACCTGGGCCTGGTGTTCCTGGTCACCGCCGCTGCCGTGCTGGCCCTCCAGCAGCTCTCCCAGGCCGCCGACAACCAGCCCCGGTACGCCATCCTCGCTCGGCTGGGCGCCCCGGAGAACATGCGCAGCAAGGCCCTCTTCACCCAGGTCTTTCTCTCCTTCTTCCTGCCCCTGGCCCTGGCGGTGGTTCACTCCATCGTGGGCATGACGGCGGCCAACGCCGTCATCGCCTCGGTGGGCAGGGTGGACTCCGTCCAAAGCTCCCTGGTCACCGCCGTCCTCCTCCTGGTCATCTACGGCGCCTACTTCCTGGCCACCTACTTCGGCGCCCGGACTGTGGTCCGGGGGAACGGCTGAACCGCTCCCCACGCCCGCAAAACTTGGACTTGCATTCCCATGAAAAGTGTGTTATCATAATGATTACTGTTCGGGTGCATTGCGCCCATTTCACGCTGACCACGCCCTCCGGGGCTTGAAAGGAACGATGCTTTCATGGGTACGCTCAAGTTAGTCCTCACCATCGTCCAGGTGCTGGCCGCTCTGTTCCTCACCTTCGTGGTGCTGGCTCAGTCCGGTAAGAGTGCCGGCCTCTCCGGCGCCATCGCCGGCGGCGCCGACACCTTCCTCTCCAAGAACAAGGCCAAGAGCTGGGACGCCAAGCTGGCCCGCTGGACCAAGTGGGTGGCCATCGGCTTCATGATCTTGACTCTGGTGCTCTGCCTGCTGCCCGACGGGGCCGCCGCCTGAGCAAATCGGACGAAAATGGACCAAAAAAAGGACGTGCCCTTTTGGGCGCGTCCTTTTTTCGTTGCAGGCGGGCAAATTGGTGATATACTATGGAGGAAAGCACCCTTTCCGTCGGCGCAACAGACATCAGAATTACAAAGGAGAATCTTTTTTCATGAACTTACAGGGAACCTATCAGGCCACCGCCCGTGGGTTCGGCTTCTTTACGCCGGAGGGCGCGGTGGGCCGGGAGTCCGACCTCTTTGTGCCGCCCCGCTGCGACGGCGGCGCCTGGACAGGGGACAAGGTCACCGCCCAGACCAGTGCCGACCCCAAAGACCCCCAGCGGCAGATCGCCAAAATCACCGCCGTGGTGGAGCGGACCAACCGCACCCTGGTGGGCGCCGTGGAGCGCCGGGGCCGGGAGGTGTGGCTCCAGCCCACCAGCGACCGCTATCCCAACGCCGTGAAGGTGGTGGGCCGCTCCGCCGCCAAGCTGAAGGCGGGGGACAAGATCGCCGTGGCCGTCACCAGCTACGGCAGCGCCAAGCTGCCCCCCACGGGCACCTTCAAGCTCGCCTTCGGCAAGGAGGGCACCCGTCAGGCCGCCGTGGCCGCCCTCCTCTACGAGCACGGCATCGACCGGGACTTCCCCGCCCCGGTGGCCGCCGCCGCCCAGCTGGCGCCCCAGGAGGTGGACCCCGCCGCCTGCGTCGGTCGGCTGGACCTGCGGGACAAGACCATCATCACCATCGACGGCGCCTCCTCCAAGGACTTTGACGACGCCGTGAACCTGGAGAAGGACCAGGAGGGACACTGGGTCCTGGGGGTCCACATCGCCGACGTGTCCCACTACGTGACCGAAAACTCCCCCCTGGACCTGGAGGCCTT
Organism: Intestinimonas sp. HCP28S3_D6; assembly: GCF_052065695.1. NCBI lineage: Bacteria > Bacillati > Bacillota > Clostridia > Eubacteriales > Intestinimonas > Intestinimonas sp. HCP28S3_D6. The sequence continues at coordinate 23,692 of NZ_JBQHTM010000031.1, read as the reverse complement.
CCACCGGGCCACCTCGGTGTACTTCGCCGACCAGGTGGTCCCCATGCTGCCCGAGGAGCTCTCCAACGGCATCTGCTCCCTCAACCCCCACGTGGACCGGCTGGCCCTCTCCTGCATCATGACCATGGACGCCCACGGCCAGGTACTGGACCACAAGATCGTCAAGACCGTCCTCCGCTCCACCGAGCGGATGACCTATGACGACTGCAACATCCTCCTCAAGGACCAGGACCCCGCCCTGGCAGAGCGCTGCGCCCACATCCTGCCCATGCTCCGGGACATGGCGGGGCTGGCCAAGGTTCTGGAGAAGAGCCGCCGGGCCCGGGGCGCCCTGGACCTGGAGAGTCAGGAGTGCTATATCGTCTGCGACGAGAGCGGCGCTCCGGTGGACATCCGGGTGCGGGAGACTGGGGAGTCGGAAAAGCTCATCGAGTCCTTCATGCTGGCTGCCAACGAGTGTGTGGCCGAGCACCTCAAGAAGGCGGGCCTCCCCGCCGTCTACCGGGTCCACGAAAAGCCCTCCGAGGACAAGGTGACCAACCTGAAGGCCATGCTGGCCCCTCTGGGCATCGACCTGAAGCAGGCCGACAACGGCAGCCTCCAAAAGGTGCTGGAGGCTGTGAAGGGCACTCCCCAGGCCCCCGCCGTCCACACCATGGTCCTCCGCAGCCTCATGAAGGCCCGGTACGACACCGAGAACCTGGGCCACTTCGGCCTGGCGGCCAAGTACTACTGCCACTTCACCTCCCCCATCCGCCGCTACCCCGACCTCATGGTCCACCGCATCCTCACCGCTCTGCTGGACGGCTCCCTGGAGCAGAAGAAGGGAAAACTCACCGCCGCCGCCGACCGGGCCGCCAAGCAGTCCTCCGACCGGGAGATCCACGCCATGACCGCCGAACGGGACATCGAGAAGTGCTATATGGCTGAGTTCATGACCGCCCACGTGGGGGATACCTTCCAGGGCTCCGTCACCGGCGTCACCAAGTTCGGCCTCTTTGTGGGCCTCCCCAACGGCGTGGAGGGCCTCCTCCCCGTCACCGCCCTCCCCGACGACCGCTACGAGTACGACGAGGTCCGCATGACCCTCACCGGCGCCCGGACCAAGTTCACCTACACCTTCGGCATGCCCCTGGAGGTCCTCTGCGCCGCCGCCAACCCCGGCTCCGGCCAGATCGACTTCACCCTGCCCGGGGTGATCCCCGCTCCCCAGCCGGCCCGGCCCGCCAAGCCCGTGAAGGAGGCCGGGCGGCCGCCCAAGGGCAGGGGCGGCAGAGGCCGCAAGCCCTCCTCCAAGCCCGGCTACCGGCCTCCCAAGCCGGGGAAAGGAAAGAAAAAGCGATGACAAAACGGCATTTTACCGCCGCATTATTGCTTATTGTATTCCTTTTTGTCGCCGGATGCCAGGCCGCCCCCACTTCATCGGCCTCTCCGTCTCCCACGCCGCCCCCCACGCCCAGCGCAACGCCCACACCCACGCCGACCCCCACCCCAGACCCGGTGGAGGCGGCCCTCTCCACCATGACCACCGAGGAGAAGGTGGGCCAGCTCCTCATTGCCGGCTTCTACGAGACGGAAGCCGGTGAGGAGGCCCGGTCCTACATCCAGGACTGCCACGTGGGCGGGCTCATCCTCTATGGCCGGAACGTGGAGAGCGCCCAGCAGCTCACCGACCTCACCAACGGTCTGAAGGCCCTGGCGGGCGGCGGTGTCCCCCTCTTCCTCTCCACCGACCAGGAGGGGGGTATGGTGGAGCGGATGCCCCTGGAGGTCCAGCGGCTGCCCAACGCCTACGACGTGTCCGACCCGGCGGCCTTCGGCTCCACCCTGGGGGCGGAGTGCGCCGCCTTCGGCCTCAACACCGACTTCGCCCCCTCCCTGGACATCTGGTCCAACCCCAACAACACCGTCATCGGCAAGCGTGCCCTCGGCTCCGACGCCGAAACCGTCACCCAGCGCGGGCTCGCCTGTCTCACCGCCATGGAGGAGAGCGGCACCATCCCGGTTATAAAACACTTCCCCGGCCACGGGGACACCGATACCGACTCCCACGTGGGCCTGCCGGTGGTGGACAAGACCCGTGAGGAGCTGCTGGAGATGGAGCTTCTCCCCTTCCAGGCCGCCATCGACGCCGGCGCTCCCGCCGTCATGGTGGCCCACATCCTCATGACCCAGATCGACCCGGACCGGCCCGCCACACTGTCCCACGAGGTGGTCACCGGTCTTCTCCGGGAGGAGCTGGGCTTTGACGGGGTGGTTTTTACCGACGACCTCACTATGGGGGCCATCACCCAGAACTACGGTCTGGGGGAGGCCGCCGTGCTGGCCGTGGAGGCCGGGTGCGACGTGCTGCTGGTCTGCCACGAGGCGGGCAGCGTGGAGGAGGTCTACACCGCCCTCCTGGACGCCGTGGACGCCGGCCGCATCACTGTGGACCGGCTGGACCAGAGCGTCCAGCGCATTCTCACCCTGAAGCAGAGCTACGGCCTCACCAATGACCCGGTGGACCTCCCCGACCTGGACGCCCTCAACGCCCGGGTGGCCGCCGTCAATGGTCTGGTGTGAGAAGCCCTTGACAGATGCCTCCTACAGGTGTAGTATCTTGGTAGAGATGCTACACTTGTAGGAGGTGTTTTTATGCCCCGACTCAGCGACAGCGAGTGGCAGGTCCTCACCGCATTGTGGGACAGCGGCGGCGCCAGTCTGGGGGAGGTGGTGGAGGCCCTCCGCCCCGCCACCGGCTGGAGCCGAAACACGGTGCTCACTTACCTCACCCGGATGGAGAAAAAGGGGCTGGTGACCATCGGCAAGGAAAACTATCCCCACACCTACCGGGCCGCCCTGGACCGGGAGACCTGTCAGGCCCAGGAGCGGCAGAGTTTTCTCACACGGGTATACCGGGGCTCCGCCGGGGACCTGGTGGCCGCCTTTTTGAAGGAGTCCCCCCTCTCCGCCGAGGAGCGGGACCGGCTCAAGACCCTGCTGGACGACATGGAGGTTTAATCTTCTTTTAGCCAGAACACGGCTACAAGTCTCGCACAGCACAACTAAAACCGCCCCATCCCTGTTGAATCGAGGTGACAGTATGACCGACCTGTGGTCCTTCCTCCTCCAGACCCTCACCGCCTCCGGAGCGGCCGTCTTCCTGCTGGTGGTCAAGTACCTGTTCCGTGACAAGCTCTCCCCCCGGTGGCAGTTCGGCATCTGGGGCTTGTTGGCCCTGGTGCTCCTCCACCCCGCCGGGCAGGGCGGGCGGTACGTCCTCCTCAACTGGCCGCTGTGGCTGGAGACCCTCAAGACCGCCCTCACCGGGGACTACTCCCTCATCCGTGTGATAGCCCCCATCCCCCTGCCCGCCCCCCTGGGCGGACCCCAGACGCCCCTGGACGTCCTCTATTTCCTCTATGTGGCCGGGGTGGTGGTGCTGCTGGCGTGGTACGCCCTCACCTATCTCCGGCTGCGGCTGGCCCTCCGCCGGGGGAGCCTCGCCGACGACGCCCAGCTCCGCCGGGTGGCGGCACAGTACGACCTCCCCCTCTGCCGGGCGGTGGAGGTGGAGGGACTGCCCTCCGCCTTCGTCTGCGGGGTGGTCCGGCCAGTGCTGGCCCTCCCCGCCGGGCAGGCGGTGGACGACAAGGTGCTCCTCCACGAGCTTTTGCACCTCAAGTATCACGATGCCGCCTGGGGCCTCCTGATCTGCCTCTTCCGGTGCCTCCACTGGTGCAATCCCCTCCTATGGTACTGCGCCGACCGGGCGGGCAACGACGCCGAAGCCCTCTGCGACCAGCGGGTGCTGGAGCGGCTGGAGGGGGAGGACCGCCGGGACTACGGCCGCATCCTCCTCTCCATGGCCTCGGGCAAGTATGCCCGGGCAACCGGCACCTCCTCCATGGCCAACGGCGGGCGCAACATTCGGGCGCGCATCGAGGCCATCGCCCGTTTCAAGCGCTATCCGGCGGGGATGGCCCTGGCCTCGGTATGCGTGGCGTTGGTGCTCCTCTTCCCCCTGGTCCTGGGTCAAGGTCAGACCTTGGCCAAGGCCAACGGCCTGGGGCACTCCGGCGAGCTGGAGTTCCACACCGCCATGGCCTCGGCCCGGCTCACCCCCTGCACCACCGCCGCCGGCGCCTTGGACACCTACGGCAAGGCGGTCATCGAACAAAACGGCATCTACCGGGCTCTGTGCGCCCCGATTGACCAGCAGGCCGATCTGGCTTCCCAGATGGAGTCCTTCGCCCACGGGCCCGACCACTGGGTCCACGAGCACTGGGAGAGTGGTCTCCCCGGCCGGGCTGACCAAACTGTGGGCTATTTCCTCTACAACCTGACCGAAGCGGACGGCGGCTATACCGCCGTAATGGTCTTTCCCCTCCAGCTGGCCTATCTGGACGGCCCCGATGCCCCGCCGGTCCGTGAGAGCGAGGAGGGCTATGCCTACGCCGCCTGGCAGACCGTCCGGGCGGAGCGACAGGGGGACCGCTGGGTGGTGATCCCCCAGGGGGACTTCCAGGTGTCGGAACTCCAGCAGGCCTATGACGACAGCGTGAGCCTGCTCACCTGGGGTGATCCTGCCCTCCCCGCCGCCGTCACCTACGCCGCCGATGTGGACGGCCTCCGCCTGGAAATCGCCTATCAGACCGTCCACACGGTGGACAGCACAGTGGAGACTGGCGGCTCCTGGTTTTCCGGACCCTCCACCTCCTTTGACACCACACCCAAGCCCAACGCCCAGTTTGACGCCGCCAAGGAGTACTACTATTTCACCGGCACCGAGACCGTCCCCGGGGCGGTGGACCGGCTGAACCGTTACGCCGCCGCTCCGGTCTACGCCGACGGCAGCGGACCCTCCCTGGTATTCGGCACCGGCCAGGGCAGCAGCAGCGACGGCACCTTCTGGGGCAATGCCTGGGACAGCGGCGGCCTGCAAAGCGGCGGCGGCTCCGGCTTCAGGGACGACCCCAATGAAGCGCCGGTGTGGCCGGACCACTACCGCATGGTCCTCTCCTATGTGGACGGCCGGGAGGAGCAGATCGTGGAGCTCCGGCCCGTGGAAGGAGGGAATGCGTCGTGATCCCAGACCATGAGAAGCTGTACCGTGGGGTGTCCCACGCCGCCTGGGCCTACTTCTTTCTCTACTTCAACGTCAACCTAAACACCATCAACATCCTCCCCAACTTCGTGTGCTACCTCCTGCTGTGGTCGGCCATCGGCTGTCTGGAGGAGGAGGAGCGGGACCTCACCCTGCTGCGGCCCCTGTGCGTGCTGCTGGGGGTATGGGCGGGGGCGGACTGGGTCTTTACCCTCTTTGGCGGGACCCTGGACGGACAATTTCGGCCCATGGACCTACTCATCTCCGTGGCGGCCATCTACTTCCACTTCCAGCTCTTCACCGACTTCGCCCACCTGGCGGCGCGCTACCAGCCCCAGGGAGAGGAGCTGGACCGGAGCCTGCTGCGGCTGCGGACGGTCCACACCCTCCTCCTCACCGCCTTTGCCGTTCTGGGCTACTGCTTCCCCAACGGGGCGCAGTTCACCTTCCCGGGCAGCTCCCTGCCGGAGGGGGTGGCCACATTCCTCCTCCTTGGCATGGCCCTGGCGGCCATGCTTGTCGCCCTGATGCTCATGTTCGGGCTCTTTTCCCTGCGCAGATGTTTCCAAACGCCGAAGGCCCCTGTTGACCTGTGACCGTTCAAAAAAGCGTGTGCCCCACGGAAGTTGTTCCGTGGGGCACACGCTTTTTCTTGCTCGGGCGTTATTCTGCCGGCGGGGCGTCAGAGCCGCCGCCCTCCGGGGCGGACGCGCTAACCGGCGCAGGGCTGGAGCTGGCGGCTCCAGCGTCGGCCGACGGCGCTGCCGATTCCTGGACGGACTGCTCCTCATCCTCACTTACCCGGTCACACTTGTCCGGGTCCTCCTTCGGCTCCCGGACGGCCATGGCCATCATATAGAGCTTCGGGTCGTGCTTGATGAGGTAACGCAGATCCTCCGGGGGCACCCTGTCTCCGGAGCGGATGTTGGCGGCGATCTTGGCGCACTCCTTCATGACCTCCAGGTCCTCTTTCAGGCTGCTCCACGGCTCGTCATCCTCCTGTTCCCAGGGCCGCATCAGCTGTTCCAGAGCGCTTTTTTCCCGGTCCTCCTGGGCCGACTGCCGGGCCATCCTGCGCAGCAGCTCCATCGCCTGCTCTGAAAGGTCCACCTGATCAGTCTTGGGCCGGAGCGGAGCTGTTCCGCTCCGGACAGGAGCCGCTTTGGACGGCATTTGGATCGAAGTGGTTCTATCCACTCTGGTCGTCTCCATAGCGATCCCTCCTTTTGCCCATGGGCAAGGTCTCTATTGGTTATATCGGCCAATTTGTCCCAAACAAAAGGCATCGGAGGGCATCATTCTGCTTTTTACTTCCGCCGGGAAGCCTGGACGGCGTCGTTGATGACCTTGTAGATCTGGATGACCACCGTAGGCAGGAAGGCCAGCAGGACCACCAGGCCGATCTCCTGCATGGTGAAGGGGGCCACCTCGAAGAGGGTATTGAGGCCGGGGATGAAGAGAACGGCGGCCAGGAGCACCACGCCGGCGAAGAAGGCGCCGATGCTGGCCTTGTTGGTGGTGAGGCCGATGCGGAAGATGGAGGGGAGACCGCGGCAGTTGAAGCCGTGGAAGAGCCGGGCCAGGGTGAGGGTGGAGAAGGCCATGGTCATGGCCAGCTCGGCGCCGGCATCCCGGAGGCCGATGAAGTAGGCGGCCATGACGGCCACGGCGATGATGGCGCCGTAGGCAAAGATCTTGCCCAGGAGGCCCTTGGTGAGGATGGGCTCCTTGGGGTCACGGGGCTTCTGGTCCAGCAGGCCGCCGGTGGCCGGCTCCACGCCGATGGCGATGGCGGGCAGGGAGTCGGTGAGGAGGTTGATGAACAGCAGGTGCACCGGGGCGAAGGGGACGGAGAGGCCCAGGATGGAGGTGATGAGGACGCAGAGGATGCCGGCCATGTTGCCGGAGAGGAGGAAGTTGATGGAGTTCTTGATGTTGGTGTAGACGCCCCGGCCGTTGACCACCGCCTTGACGATGGTGGCGAAGTTGTCGTCGGCCAGGATCATGGAGGCGGCGTCCTTGGAGACCTCGGTGCCGGTGATACCCATGGCCACACCGATGTCGGCGGCCTTGAGGGCGGGGGCGTCGTTGACGCCGTCGCCGGTCATGGAGACGATCTTGCCCTTGCGCTGCCAGGCGGACACGATGCGGATCTTGTGCTCGGGGGACACCCGGGCGTAGACGGAGATCTTCTCCAGCCGCTGGTCCAGGTCGGCGTCAGTCATGTTGTCCAGCTCCACGCCGGAGACGGCCTCGTCCCCCTCCCGGAAGATGCCCAGCTGCTTGGCGATGGCGGAGGCGGTGACCTTGTGGTCGCCAGTGATCATGATGGTGCGGATACCGCCCCGCTTGGCGTCGGCCACGGCCTGGATGGCCTCGGGCCGGGGCGGGTCGATCATGGAGATGAGGCCGATGAAGGTGAAGTCCTGCTCGTCGTCCAGGGTGAGGGTGTGGTTCTCCGGCAGCTCTCGGTAGGCGAAGGACAGGACCCGCAGGCCCTCCATGGAGAGCTCCATGTTCACCCGGGAGATGCGCTCCTTCCACTCGGGGGTCATGGGCACCTTGCCCTCCCGGGTGAGGACGTGGGTGGACCGGGCCAGGAGCACGTCGATGGCGCCCTTGGTGTAGAGGGTGGGCACGCCATCGATGTCGTGGAGGGTGCTCATGAGCTTCCGGTCGGAGTCAAAGGCCAGCTCCCCGATGCGGGGGTGCTGCTGGCGGTAGGCCACCTCGTCGATCTCCAGCCGGTCGCCCAGCATGACCAGAGCCACCTCGGTGGGGTCGCCGATGCCGGTGCCGGTGGCCGGGTCGGTGGTGGCGTCGCTGGCCAGGAGGGCCGCCTTCAAAAGAAGCCGCTGGACATCGTTGACCAGGTCCAGGTCGTTGCCCTCCAGCAGGGAGCCGTCGGCATAGATCTTCTGGGGGGTCATCTTGTTCTGGGTCAGAGTACCCGTCTTGTCCGAGCAGATGACCGACACGGCGCCCAGGCTCTCCACCGCCTTCAGGTCCTTGATGATGGCGTTCTCCTTGGCCATCTTCTGGGTGCCCAGGGCCAGGACGATGGTGACGATGGAGGAGAGGGCCTCCGGGATGGCGGCCACGGCCAGGGCCACGGCGAACATGAGGGAGTCCAGAATGGGCATCTCCCGGTAGAGGGACAGGCCGAAAACCAGCACGCAGATGGCCATGATGACGATGGCCAGCTTCTTACTGAAGTCGTCCAGAGACTGCTGGAGGGGGGTCTTGCGCTGCTGGGTCTGGTTCATGAGGGCGGCCACCTTGCCCAGCTCGGTGTCCATGCCGGTGCCGGTGACCACCACCAGGGCCCGGCCATAGGTCACCAGGGAGCCGGAAAAGACCATGTTCTTCCGGTCGCCCAGGGCCACCTCGTCGCCGGGGATCACGTCGGCGGTCTTCTCCACCCCCTCGCTCTCGCCGGTGAGGGAGCTCTCATTGACCTTGAGGGAGTAGTTTTCCAGAATACGGCCGTCGGCCACCACCATGTCGCCGGCCTCCAGCTCCACGATGTCGCCGGGGACGATCTGGGCGGAGGGGATGACGGTGCGCTTGCCGTCCCGCAGCACCTTGGCTGTGGGGGAGGACATGGCCTTCAGACTCTCCAGGGACTTCTCCGCCTTGAAATGCTGGACGGTACCCAGGATGGCGTTGAGGATGAGGACGGCGAAGATGACGATGGTGCTCTCCAGATTGCCGGAGACGGCGGAGATGACGGCGGCCACCAGCAGGATGACCACCAACAGGTCCTGAAACTGCTCCAGGAATACCTGGAGGCCCGATTTCTTCTTGCCCTCGGCCAGGGCGTTCTTGCCGAACCGCTCCAGCCGCTCCGCCGCCTGGGCCGAAGTGAGGCCCGTCCGGGCGGACTCCACCGCCTTTAGGGTCTCCTCCGGGGTGCGGTTGAAAAAGGCTTTTTCCATGCTGCACACTCCTTTTACAGGTTATCTTGCCCCGGGAACAGCCACCGATTCTCCCGCCGGAACAATAAAAAAAGACTTTTGAGTATACACTCCGCCCCAGCGAAGTACATACTCAAAAGTCTTGTCACCGTCACCGGCGTCCTCCCCCAGGCCAAAGGCCGTGATGTTGAAGGAGGAACTTGCGACTACTCCCTTTTGAACTACCCACGATTATACCGACTGTTTCCCCCCTTGTCAAGGCCACCCATGTAAAATCCGGTAAACTTTTTCTCTCACATCGGAAGACCGCTTTTCTTGCAAACGCTTCCCCCTTGGGGTAAAATGGTACCAACGCGAATAGGAGGTCATGTATATGCGCGATGGTTTTGTGAAAGTCGCCGCCGGCACCCCGTCCATACGGGTGGCCGACTGCCGTTATAACGCCGAACAGATCTTCACCCTCATGCGGGAGGCCCACCACCAGGGTGTGCGGGTCCTCTGCCTGCCGGAGCTGTGCCTCACCGGCTACACCTGCGGAGACCTCTTCCTCCAGCCCACCCTGCTCAAGGGAGCCGAGGAAGGACTCCAGACCATCCTGGATGCCACCAAGAACCTGGACATGGTCACCGCCATCGGCCTGCCGGTGCGCAGCCCCTATGACAACAAGCTCTACAACTGCGCCGCCGTCATCCACAAGGGGGAGATTTTAGGCCTGGTGCCCAAGACCCACCTGCCCAACTACGGCGAGTTCTATGAGCAGCGCTGGTTCGCCTCCGGCGCCGGGGTGGATGTCACCTTCCCCCTGTGCGGCCAGGAGGTCAACCTGTCGGCCACCGGCCTCTTCTACTGCACCCAGCTGCCCCAGCTGGTCATCGGCGTGGAGATCTGCGAGGACCTGTGGGCGCCGGAGCCCCCCTCCATCCGGGCGGCCCGGGCGGGGGCCACCCTCATCCTCAACCTCTCCGCCTCCAATGAGACAGTGGGCAAGGCCGTCTACCGCCGCTCCCTGGTGTGCGGCCAGTCGGGCCGGCTGCTGTGCGGCTACGTCTATGCCGACGCCGGCGAGGGGGAGTCCTCCACCGACCTGGTCTTTGCCGGCCACAACATGATCGCCGAGAACGGCGTCCTCCTCTCCGAGCGGCGCTTCGGCACCGGCCTCACCGTCAGCGAGATCGACGTGGACCGGCTGTGCGCCGAGCGGCAGCGGCTCAATACCTTCCAGCCCCTGCCCGAACAGGACGATCTGTGGCGGATCGGCTTCGACCTGGAGCCCGCCGACACCCACCTGACCCGTCCCGTCTCCCCCACCCCCTTCGTCCCCGAAGACAAGACCGACCGGGCCGAGCGGTGCAACGAGATCCTGTACGTGGCCGCCCTGGGCCTCAAGAAGCGGCTGGAGCACACCAGCGCCAAAACGGCGGTGGTGGGTCTCTCCGGCGGCCTGGACTCCACCCTGGCCGTCCTCATCACGGCGGTGGCCATGCAGATGCTCCAGCGCCCTGCCACCGACATCATCGCCGTCACCATGCCCTGCTTCGGCACCACCGACCGGACTAAGTCCAACGCCGTGCTGCTGGCCGAGCGGCTGGGCTGCACCCTCAAGACCATCGACATCGGTGAGGCGGTGAAGCAGCACTTTCGGGACATCGGACAGTCCATGTCCGACCACGACGTCACCTTTGAAAACGGCCAGGCCCGGGAGCGGACCCAGGTCCTCATGGACATCGCCAACCAGACCGGCGGCCTGGTCATCGGCACCGGCGACCTCTCCGAGCTGGCCCTGGGCTGGTGCACCTACAACGGCGACCACATGAGCAACTACGCCGTCAACGCCGGCATCCCCAAGACCCTGGTGCGCCACCTGGTGAGCTTCATCAGCGACGACAAGGAGCAGGAGGACCCCCAGCTCTCCGGCGTCCTCTCCGACATCCTGGATACTCCCGTCTCTCCGGAGCTCCTCCCCGCCATCGAGGGCCAGATCGCCCAGAAGACCGAGGACCTGGTGGGTCCCTACGAGCTCCACGACTTCTTCCTCTATTACGCCGTCCGCTGGGCCTTCCGGCCCCGGAAGGTGCTTCGGCTGGCCGAGCACGCCTTCGGCCGGACCTACGACCGAGCCACCATCCTCAAGTGGGAGCGCACCTTCTACCGCCGCTTCTTCTCCCAGCAGTTCAAGCGCTCCTGCCTCCCCGATGGCCCCAAGGTGGGCTCCGTGGCCCTGTCGCCCCGTGGCGACTGGCGGATGCCGTCTGACGCTGTGGCCGCACTGTGGCTGGAAGAATTGGACGGCCTGGAGTAAACAAGACCGCCTCCGCCGCCAGTCGCCCATTGGGGCCCCCGCGGGGAGAGGAGGCCCGACGAAATGAGCGAGCTTTCGCCTCCGGGCGGAAGCGAGGGATATGGAGTCCGCGCCGACGAGGCGAATGCCCAGCGACGCCGTGGCCTCCCTCTGGCTGGAGGAGCTGGAGGGCCTGGAATAAACGCCATATATCCCCAAAATCCGCCTGTGGGCCCGGCCCATGGGCGGATTTTTTTGCCCATTTCTCAAAATTCGTGTGGGGCGGACGTTTGTCCATTCATAAAATAGTAATATTTATATGCTAAAATAATGTTAAATACACTAATCATTCAGATACCCATATGACAACTACCGCCGCCCCTCCCGGGGCCTTCGCAGAGAAAGGAGCGCGATGCCAATGGCCAGCTACAATTACAGTGACGTGACCCCCGAGATCCAGGCCCTCGCCGCCAGGAGTCTGGAAAACTGTCAGATTGACCCCGAAGATTACCGCCGCTACGACGTCAAACGGGGCCTCCGTGACCTGGACGGCAAGGGCGTGCTGGCCGGACTCACCGAGGTCTCCGACATCATCTCCAAAAAGGTGGTGGACGGGGTGGAGGTCCCCTGCGAGGGCGAGCTCTACTTCCGGGGCTACAACATCGAGGACCTGGTGGGCTCCGCCCTGCGGGAGAAGCGCTTCGGTTTCGAGGAGACGGCCTATCTCCTCATGTTCGGCCAGCTGCCCACCCGCGCCGAGCTGGCCGACTTCACCCAGCTCCTCTCCTCCTACCGGACCCTCCCCAAGAACTTCGTCCGGGACGTGATTCTAAAATCCCCCAGCAGCGACATGATGAACTCCCTGGCCAAGTGCGTCCTCTCCATCGCCTCCTACGACGACAAGACCGACGACATCAGCCTCCCCAACGTGGCCCGGCAGTGCATCCAGCTCATCGCCACCTTCCCCCTCTATGCCGTCTACTCCTACCAGGCCTACACCTACAAGGAGGGCAACTCCCTCTTCATCCACGCCCCCCGGCCGGAACTGTCCACCGCGGAGAACATCCTCACCCTCCTGCGGGCCGACTCGGCCTATTCCTTCTGGGAGGCCCACATCCTGGACATCTGCCTCATGCTCCACGCCGAGCACGGCGGCGGCAACAACTCCACCTTCACCACCCACGTGGTCACCTCCTCCGGTACCGACACCTATTCCTGCATGGCCGCCGCCCTGGCCTCCCTCAAGGGCCCCAAACACGGCGGCGCCAACATCAAGGTCATCCAGATGTTCGAGGACATGAAGAAGGAGGTCCGGGACTGGACCGACGAGGAGGAGATCTCCGCCTATCTGAAGGCCCTCCTCCACGGGGAGGCCTTCGACAAGGCGGGGCTCATCTACGGCATGGGCCACGCCGTCTACTCCCTCTCCGACCCCCGGGCCAACATCCTCCGCCGGTTCGTGGAGACCCTCTCCCGGGAGAAGGGCCGTACCGACGAGTACGACCTCTACGCCCGGGTGGAGCGGCTGGCCCCCCAGATCATCGCCCATGAGCGGAAGATTTACAAGGGCGTGGCCGCCAACGTGGACTTTTACTCCGGCTTCGTCTATCACATGCTGGACCTGCCCCTGGAGCTCTACACCCCCCTCTTCGCCATGGCCCGCATCGCCGGCTGGAGCGCCCACCGCATCGAAGAGCTCATCAACATGGGCAAGATCATCCGCCCCGCCTACAAGTACGTGGGCACCCATCGGGACTACACCCCGCTGGATCAAAGATGAGACTCAAGGCCCGGAGCGTAAGCTCCGGGCCTTGGTAATTGTCCGTTGTCAAGCGCCTTCCCAGAGGGTATAATGGAGGGGACAAGCACCGCGTGTGCGCAAGTAAGGAGGAGCGCTATGGATTACGAGACCCAAAGACGGCTCATGTGCGAGCTGGGCCGCAGACTGTGGGAACGGGGCTGGGTGGCCGCCAACGACGGCAACTTCAGCCGTAGACTGGGAGAGGGCCTCTTTTTGGTGACCCCCGCCGGGGTGAGCAAGGGCTTTCTCACCACCGACATGCTGCTGGTGGTGGACAGCCAGGGCCGGATGACCAGTCCCTCCTCCTACCGCCCCTCCTCGGAGACCCCCCTGCACCTGGCCTGCTACCGGGTCCGCCCCGACGTGGGCGGCGTGTGCCACGCCCATCCCCCCGCCGCCACCGCCTTCGCCTGCGCTCACATGGGCCTGGAGGAACCCCTGCTGGGGGAGGCCGTCATGTCTCTGGGACCGGTCCCCTGCGCCCCCTACGGCCGCACCGGCACCGCTGAGCTGCCCGCCGCCGCCGCCCCCCTCATGGCCGACCACGACGCCATCCTCCTGGCCAACCACGGCGCCCTCACCATGGGTCCCGACCTGGAGCGGGCCTACTGGCGGATGGAGACCCTGGAGCACACCGCCCAGATCCATCTCAACGTCCGGCTGCTGGGCGGGGGCGTGCCCCTGACCCAGGAGCAGGCCGCCGCGCTGAGAGGGGGCTGACAACCATGGAACCGCTCTTTCAGGTGGAGACCTCCCACGACGCCGACGCCTACGGCAACATGGTGACCGTCCACTACATGCTCCATCAGAAAAACCCCATCTGGGCCCTGTATATCCTGGCCGTGGTGGTGGCCGCCGCCATCTGGTGGCTGGCCGCCGCCGGGAACTACACCAACCTGGGCGCCCTGGGCACCGGCATCTTCTGCCTGGCCTTCTTTCTGCTGGGGGTACCCTATGTGGACCGCTTCGCCGCCCAGCGGGTATGCCGCCGGATGGAAAAGCAGGTGGTGAAGGCCGCCCGGAAAAACGGCGCCTACGGCAAGCCCATCCGCTACCGCTTCTTTGAAAATCACCTGGACTCCGCCGACAGCGCCGGCTCCGCCGAGACCCCCTACGACCAGATTACCGACCTGGTGGAGACCGCCGGCTACCTGCTGGTCTTTCTGAAAAGCGGCCAGTGCGTCCTGGCCCGGAAAAAGGACTTTACCCTGGGAGACCCCGCCGCCCTCTTCCCCCTGCTCTCCCAGCGCAGCGGCAAAACGCCCCGCACCTTCCAGATGCCGGAAAAGCGCCGGTGAAAAAATCCCCTCTTGCATGACGGGCGGGTTTCTGTTATACTGGTCCCATTCTATGGAAAGAAGGGTCTGGTGAGTCCCTGTGGACCAACCTCCGCCTAGTCAGTGCTTCATATGTCTTTCAAAGGGCAGCCTTAGCCTCAGGGTGTAGGGCTGTCCTTTTGCGCGCAATTTCCCCCTTCTGCACCTCCCCGCCCCCCTTTCCTGGAACTACATTTAATTTAAAAGAAAGTTGAGTTGATCGTCCTTATGGACCCCCAAAGTATCACAATGATTGCGGTTTTGTTCCTGATGGTGGCTTTTTCCGCCTACTTCTCCGCCACGGAGACCGCCTTCACCTCCCTCAACCGCATCCGCCTGAAGAGCAAGGCCGATGCCGGCGACCGCCGGGCCGCCCGCACCCTGGCCCTGGCGGAGGACTATGACCGGCTGTTGTCCACCATCCTCATCGGCAACAACATCGTGAACATCTCGGCCTCCACCCTGGGCACCGTCCTCTTCACCAAGCACGTGGGCACGGCCTACGGCCCCGCGGTGTCCACCATCGTGCTCACCGTGGTCATCCTGATCTTTGGCGAGATCTCCCCCAAGAGTCTGGCCAAGGAGCAGCCCGAGGCCTTTGCCATGTTTTCCGCCCCCATTCTTCGGCTGCTGATGCTCATTCTCCGCCCCCTGAACTTCCTCTTTGCCCAGTGGAAGCGGCTGCTCAGCCTGGTCTTCCGCCACAGCTCGGACAGCGGCATCACCGAGGAGGAGCTCATCACCATGGTGGACCAGGCCGAGACCGAGGGCGGTCTGGACCAGGACGAGAGCGAGCTTATCCGCTCCGCCATCGAGTTCGGCGACCTGGAGGTGGACGAGATCCTCACCCCCCGGGTGGACATCGTGGCGGTGGAGGACACCGATACCATGGACGACATCGCCAAGGCCTTCGCCGAGAGCGGCTACTCCCGGCTGCCGGTCTACCATGAGGACATCGACAACATCGTGGGCGTCATCCACGAGAAGGACTTCCACGCCGCCCGCTACCACGGCCACGACGACGTCTCCGCCATCGTCTCCACCGTGCTCTACACCACCGCCAACACCAAGATCTCCGACCTGCTGCGCATCCTCCAGAAGGCCAAGGCCCACATGGTCATCGTGGTGGACGAGTACGGCGGCACCGAGGGTCTGTGCACCATGGAGGACATCGTGGAGGAGTTGGTGGGCGAGATCTGGGACGAGCACGACGAGGTCATCGAAGAGTTCAAAAAGCAGCCCGACGGCAGCTACCTCATCTCCTGCAACGCCAACCTCACCGACCTCTACGACCTCTTCTCCATCAAGGGGGAGAGCGATTCCACCACCGTCTCCGGCTGGGTCATGGAGGAGGTGGGCCGGGTGCCCGAGGAGGGCGACCACTTTGTCTACGAAAACCTGGACGTCACCGTCACCAAGGTGGACCACCGCCGGGTGCTGGAGATCCGGGTGGTGGTCCTGGAGAACGACGACAACCAGGCGGAATAGCTCCGGCGCAACCCCTGGTTGCGGCCTGTCAAGCAGAAGCTCTGGTCAGACCGGATCGGCTCTGATACAATGGTGCCGGAGGTGAGATTTTTGACCCTAGAGATCGCCAATCGCCTGGTGGCCCTGCGCCGGGAGCATGGACTCACCCAGGAGGGGCTCGCCTCTGCCCTGGGTGTGAGCCGTCAGGCCGTTTCCAAGTGGGAGCGGGCAGAGGCCTCTCCGGATACCGACAATCTGATTGCCCTGTCCCAGCTTTACGGCATTTCCCTGGACGATCTGCTCTCCCCAAAAGGAGCCACACCCGAGGACAAAGAGCGGGAAGCCGTTCTGGCCGCCGCCGAGGCCTGGGACCGGGCCGAAAACGCCCAGTCCCGCAGCCGGCGAAACGTGTGGAAGCGTCGGCTCCGGGCCTTTCCCTACGGGGCCTGTCTGCCCTTTGTCTACCTGGTCCTGGGCTTTGCCTTCCACCTCTGGCATCCGGGGTGGCTGATCTTCCTCACGGTACCCATCTACTACGCACTGGTAGAAGCCCTGTAAAAAATCCCCCGGCGCTCACAGATGAGCGCCGGGGGATTTTTTATGCATTTGCCTGGGCCTTGGCCGCCGCCACGAAGGCCCGGAAGAGGGGGTGGGCCTTGTTGGGCCGGGACTTGAACTCGGGGTGGAACTGCACGCCCACGAACCAGGGGTGGTCGGGGAGCTCCACCGCCTCTACCAGCCGGCCGTCCGGGGAGAGGCCGGCCAGCACCAGTCCCTTGGAGGTGAGGGCCTCCCGGTAGTCGTTGTTGAACTCATAGCGGTGCCGGTGCCGCTCGGAGACGTCCTGGACGCCGTAGGCCCGCTGGCAGGGGCCGCCCGGCGTGGTGAGGTGGCAGGGATAGGCCCCCAGGCGCATGGTGCCGCCCTTGGCGGTGACTCCCACCTGGTCGGGCATGAGGGCGATGACGGGATAGGAGGTATCCGGGTCCAGCTCGCTGGAGTGGGCACCGGCCAGGCCGGCGGCGTGGCGGGCGAACTCCACCACTGCCATCTGCATGCCCAGGCAGATGCCGAAGTAGGGCACCTTTTGCTCCCGGGCGTACTTCACGGCGGCAATCATGCCGTCGATGCCCCGGCTCCCGAAGCCGCCGGGCACCAGCACGCCGTGGCAGCCCTCCAGCGCCTGGGCTGCGTTGTCGTCGGTGAGGGTCTCGGAGTCCACCCAGCGGATGTCCACCTTCACGTCGTTGATGATGCCGGCGTGGGCCAGGGACTCCACCACGGAGAGGTAGGCGTCGTGGAGGCCCACGTACTTGCCCACCAGGGCGATCTCCACGTGCTCCTTGGCCGCCTTCTCCCGCTCCACCAGGGCGGTCCACTCGATGAGGTCGGGGGGCGTGGCGGTGAGACCCAGACGGCGGCACACCGCCCTGGCCAGGCCCGCCTCCTCCAGCATCAGGGGGACCTCGTAGAGGGAGGGAGCGGTCAGGTTCTCAATGACGTTCTCCGGGGGGATGTTGCAGAAGAGGGAGATCTTTTTCCGGATGTCGTCGGGGATGGGGTACTCGGAGCGGCAGACGATGACGTCGGGCTGAATGCCCAGGCCCAGCAGCTCCTTGGCCGAGTGCTGGGTGGGCTTGCTCTTGAGCTCGTCGGAGCCGGGGACGGCCACGATGAGGGAGACGTGGAGGTACATGACGTCCTGCCGCCCCACCTCGGCCGCCACCTGCCGGATGGCCTCCAGGAAGGGCTGGGACTCGATGTCGCCCACGGTGCCGCCGATCTCGGTGATGACCACGTCCACGTCGCCCCGGCGGCCCACCCGATAGATCCGGTCCTTGATCTCATCGGTGATGTGGGGGATGACCTGGACGGTGCCGCCCAGGTAGCCGCCCTCTCGCTCTCGGTTGAGGACGGTCCAGTAGACCTTGCCCGAGGTCACCGAGGAGTCCACCGTCAGGTCCTCATCGGTGAAGCGCTCGTAGTGGCCCAGATCCAGGTCGGTCTCGGCGCCGTCGTCGGTGACGAAGACCTCGCCGTGCTGGAAGGGGTTCATGGTCCCCGGGTCCACATTCAGGTAGGGGTCGAACTTCTGGAGGGCCACCTTCAGCCCCCGCTGCTTCAGAAGCCGCCCCAGAGAGGCCGCCGTGATGCCCTTACCCAGGCCGGAGACCACACCGCCGGTAACGAAAATATACTTGACCGCCATATACATTCCTCCCATCTTGGATGGGACGCCATTGCCCCGGGACCCCATTGCCCCACAAAACAGCGCTACGCGCTGAGCTCCTGTGTCCGCCATCAAAGGCGGGAAATAAAAATCTTTTCTATTCTACGCTCAGAGACCCGCTCCGTCAAGAGGATGGATAAAAAAGCGTCGGGGAACGGCCAAGGCTGTTCCCCGACGAGCGTATGGAGCAGGATTACTTTTTGCTGAACTCCACCGTCACGCCGGACTCCTCGATGGTCAGCTTATCCCCATCCAGAGTCATGGTGCCGGTATCGCCCTGAATGTCCACGGTCACACTGTTGCCGTCCTGGCTCCAGGTGCCCTCCACCGACACGCCGGCCAGAGACAGGGTCACTTTGCCGTCAGCCTCAAAGGCGTAGGTCATCTCACCACCGAACATGCCCTCCAGGGTCTCCTTGTCCACGGTGGTGTCTCCCTGGGAGCCGCCGCTGAGAACCCAGGTGGTTCCGGTGAGGTCGGTGGTCTCGCTCCCACTACCGCCGCCACAAGCGGCCAGGCTCAGCACAAGGGTCAGTGCCAATAGCAGGGAGAGCAGTTTGGATGTCTTCTTCATTCGGATTTTCCTCCTTCGATTTCTTCCGCCCCATTCATGGGGCGTCCTATTCTTTATCGCTTGAGCGGGGGAAAAAGTGACACCCAATATAAAATTTTACATTTTGCTGTCACTCCTACTGACAGGGCGCTGATCCCATGCTTTCTCAGCCCACCAGGTCAGGGAAGGCGGTCCGGCCCCAGTCGTCCACCTGCCAGCCGCCGGCGCCGTCGGGAATGAGCCAGAACACGTAGGTCCCCTCCCCCTGAGACACGTCCGCCGAAAAGTCGGCGAAGAGGACCAGCACATCAGTCCTGCCAAGGCCGTGCCCCTGCCCCTTGCCGTTTTCCAGATAGGTCTGGGCATGGTAGCGGGCGTAGAGGGGCAGATACTGGGGATAGCCCTCCAGGGGCGTCCCCCAGCCCTGCCCTTCCAGCCAGGCGGACAAGGCGTCCATGCCGGCGTCTATCTGCTCCCAAGTGAAGGGGTCCTCCTCCTGGGCCAGGTCGGCGCAGTAGCTTAGCATCTTGTCATAGGGGCTCACCTGGTAGGCATAGGCAGGGCGGTACCAGAAAACCTCACCCCCGATGGTGATGCGCAAAAGGCCGTCCTCCTCCAGGAAGAGGAGCTCGTCACCGCTCTCCGTCTGATAGCGCACCGCCTCACCCTCGATGGTCTCCGGCCCTTGGCCCTCCATCCACACGAAGGTTTGGAGGTACCAACGCACCTCGCCCGACAGGAACTCCGGGTCGTGGAAGGCCAGCCTGCCCTCGCTGCTGCCCGGGTCGCCATCCAGATAGAAGAGGCTCTCCAGCGTGCCGGTCTGGCCCGTCAACCGCCCGATGGTGCTCCCCAGGTCCCCGGCGGGCTCCCCCTCCAGGAGGGTGAAGGTGAGGCCGTCCAGGGTCTCGGCGTCGTACTTCTCCTGGTACCACTCCCTGGCCGCCTGGACCGGGTCCAGGAGCCCGGGCCGGTGGCCCTGGTCCACCTGGGCCTGGAGGTCGGCGTAGTACTCCGCCACCGTCACCTCGATGCCGTAGGGCAGCTCCCTGCTCCAGCTGCCATAGTTGTTGTCAAAGCTGCCCTCCACACACCAGATGCCGCCGCTGCCCTGGGTGACGGGCTGGGAGAGGAGGAGGGTCAGGGAGACGGCGTAGTCAGCGCTGTGGACCTCCACATAGCGGTGCTCTCCCGTCCACAGGAAGGGCCGGTCCAGCTCCGCCCCGTTGTAGGGGGTGAGGCCGTTGCGGACGATGAAGTCGGCCTGGATGTCGGGGATGCGGGAGCGGACATACTCCCAGCGCTGGTAGTCCGCGCTGCCGGTGTCCTGGTCACCGTCTGCGGTGAAAAACTGCACATCGGTGGGGTACGCCATGCCGTAGTACCACTCGCCGTCCCGGGCAAAGATGGTCTGGCCCTCCCCGCCGTGGACGGCCAGATAGTTCTGCTCGTACCCCACCTGGTCATAGCGGAAGAAGGAGAACAAAAAGCCCATGGGGGTGTCGAAGTCCTCCATGCCGGCCTCGTAGCTGGAGCGGTGGTAGACCCGGGGGAACACCGGCTCCGAGCCGTCCCCCAGATCCTCGTCAAAGAGGACCATGGTGTCCTCCACGATGTCGGTGGGGATGGCCAGGGTGAGCCCGCCCCCCAGGTCATAGAGGGCAGCGTCGGTAAAGAGGGCATCCGGGGCCACCGTGGGCGCCGGATTGGGCGCCTGGGTCTCGGCGGGGACCGACACCTCCGGGCCAGGCGTCACCATGGCCGTGCCGCCGATCAGGGAACAGCTCCCCAGCAGTAGGGCCGCGCACAGGGTCAGGGCCAGGGCGGCAGGGCCTCTTTTTGTCCCGTTCACCAGATCCACCAGTCTTTCCTTCAAATGCTCCTTTTCCTCGCACAGGGTGGTGACCACCAGCCCCTTTGGGGGTGCCGCCGCCAGGGAGAGCAGGGTCTCTCCGTACCGCCGCCGCGCCTCCGGGGATAGCTTCCCCGCCGCGGCCTCATCACAGGAGAGCTCACACCGCCGGGCCATCTCCCGGCGGAACGCCGGCATGAGCGGGTTAAACCAGTGGAGGCTGGTCACCACCACCGCGCACCACTTATAGAGGAGGTCGCGGCGGCGCAGGTGGGTGAGCTCATGGCGGAGAATGTCCTCCAACCGCCCCCGGTCCTCCACCCCCTCGGGCAGAAACACGGTGGGCCGCAGCAGCCCCAGGGCCATGGGACAGGGGAGGTCGGGGCACACCGCCAGGGCGATCTTCCCGCTGGGGTCCAGGTCCTTCAGCACTTCCAGCGCCACCGGACCGGGGGCGTGGCTCCCCCGCCGTACCAGCCGGGCAAAGCGATGGTAACTCCGGCCGTACCGGCCCAGGCTGAGGACAAAACCCAGAACCCACACCGTGAACCACAGGGCGGGCGAGGTGAGGACGACCCCCCAGTCCACCGCTGGAGCGGCGGTCACCGTCTCCCCTCCGCCGTCAGGGACCGACGGCCCACCTCCGGAGTCCGGGGACTGCCCACCCTGGCCTGAAGGTGGAGCCGTAGGTGCGGTCCACACAGAAGGGCCGTCCGCCGGGTTGGTCAGCACCACCATGCCGGTAACCGTTGTCATGCTCTGGTAGGCAGGGATGGACAGGTCCACCCACACCGGCACGCACAGCCGCAGCAGCACCAGCAGCCATAAATAGTAGCCCGCCGCCCGGCTGATGCGGCGGCCCAGCAGGTGGAGCACCCCCATGAGGACCACCCCCAGCACCGAGCCCAGCAGACTCAGTCGCAGCAGGGTGAGGAGAAAACCGGTCATGTGTCCTCCCCCCTCTCCTCCCACAGTCTGTCGAAGAGGTCCCTGAGCTCGGCCACATCGGAGCGGTCCAGCTGCCGCCGCTCCACCAGGGCGGCCACCAGGTCCTTGGCCTTGCCGTCGTAGAGCTTTTCAATGAGGGTGCGGGTCTTGTAGTCCCCCAGCTCCTCCCGGCTCACCAGGGGGCGGTAGTGGTACACCCCCCGCTTCTCCTGGCCCACCGCCCCCTTCTCCAGCAGCCGCCGGAGAAGGGTCTTGACGGTGTCGCCGCTCCAGCCCTTCCGGGTGGTGACCCCCTCCTTTATCTGGGCCAGGGTCAGGTCCTCACCCTGCCACAGCACCTCCATCACCTCCAGCTCTGCGTCGGTGATCTTCGCCTCCCGCTCCCACATACGGGTATCCCCCTTTCATGTAAACGAGGTTACAGTTGTACCCTTTGTATATAGGGTACAACTGTAACCTCGTTTTGTCAAGGCAGGATGGGTAACAGTTTGGCGTCAGAAAAGCGCCCCAGACTTGAGGTCCGGGGCGCTGGCGCGGCAGAGGAATTTATCTGTGGTAGAGCTTATTGGTCTCGTAGGTGGGCTCACAGGTGAGGCGCATACCCAGCTTGGCGTAGGTGCCCGAGTCGGGGGGCGAGAGGATGACGGAGGCGTGGGCCTCGCAGTCCCGAAGCTGGGCCAGGTGGTCCAGGGCCTGACGGGCCAGGGGGTTTGTGGTGGCGGAGATGGCCAGAGCGATGAGGACCTCGTCGGAGTGGAGCCGGGGGTTGGCGCTGCCCAGATGCTTGACCTTCACCGTCTGGATGGGCTCGATGGCCTCCCGGGAGATGAGGTGGTGCTCATGGCCGATGCCAGCCAGGCGCTTGAGGGCGTTGAGAAGGGTGGTGGAGGAGGCGCCCATGAGGTCGGTGGTCTTGCCGGTGACCACCTCGCCGTCGGGGAGCTCGATGGCGGCGGCGGGCTTGCCCGTCTCCTCGGCCACGGCCAGGGCGGCGCCCACCACCGGGCGGAGAGAGGCGTCGGCCTTCACCTGCTGCATGAGGAGCTCCAGCTTATAGACCGGCTCGTCCCCGCAGCGGCCCTGCCGGCGGTCGCACAGGGCGGCGTAGTACCGGCGGACGATCTCCTGCCGGGCGGCCTCGCACACCACGTCGTCGTCCACAATGCAGTTGCCTACCATGTTGACCCCCATGTCAGTGGGGGACTTATAGGGGCACTCGCCGGTGATCTTCTCAAAGATGGCGGCCAGAACGGGGAAGATCTCCACGTCCCGGTTGTAGTTTACCGTGGTCTTTCCATAGGCAGCCAGGTGGAAGGGGTCGATCATGTTCACGTCGTTGAGGTCGGCGGTGGCCGCCTCGTAGGCCAGGTTCACCGGGTGCTGGAGGGGCAGGTTCCAGATGGGGAAGGTCTCGAACTTGGCGTAGCCCGCCTTCACCCCCCGCTTGTACTCGTGGTAGAGCTGGGAGAGGCAGGTGGCCATCTTGCCGCTGCCGGGGCCGGGGGCGGTGACCACCACCAGGGGGCGGGAGGTCTCGATATAGTCGTTCTTGCCGTAGCCCTCGTCGCTGACGATGAGGGAGACGTTGTTGGGGTAGCCGGCGATGGGGTAGTGGAGAAAGACCTTCATGCCCAGGTCCTCCAACCGCTTCTTGAAGGCGTCGGCGGCAGGCTGGCGGTCATACTGGGTGACCACTACGCTGCCCACGTACAGGCCCTGGGCCCGGAAGGCGTCGATGAGCCGGAGCACGTCCACGTCGTAGGTGATGCCCAGGTCGCCCCGGATCTTGTTCTTCTCGATGTCGTTGGCGCAGATGGAGATGACCATCTCCACGTCATCCTTGAGCTCCAGCAGCATGCGGATCTTGCTGTCGGGGGCGAAGCCGGGCAGCACCCGGGAGGCGTGGTAGTCGTCAAAGAGCTTGCCGCCGAACTCCAGGTAGAGCTTGTCCCCGAACTGAGCGATGCGGTCCTTGATGTGAGCGGACTGGGTCTCCAAATACTTTGCGTTGTCAAAGCCGTTCTGTTTCATCTGCACCCCTCCAAGCTGTCATTCTTACACAATCATTTTATTTTACTCTCATTTCGCCCCCGCCGTCAAGTGACTGCAATCACACGTTTAATACACTCCTGTAGGACTACAATACATATTGGACATCTGAATAAAAAAGGATGAAGGACAGGGCCTCATCGGTTATAGTTGAAGTTGCGGACAACAACCGAACGAGAGGAGACCATATCC
>NZ_JBQHTM010000030.1:0-43908 GCF_052065695.1 Intestinimonas sp. HCP28S3_D6 | reverse complement strand
TAAATGTTTCCTGTTTCTTCATCCCCATACACCACCATTGCGTTGATAGTGTTATTATCCCACATCCGGAGCCTTTATGGTAGTGCGGATTAAATCAGAGATTCCCTAGGGTGCCGCCAGTGGAGGGGGCGCCATCGGTATGGAAGTCGAACTGCGCCAGGCCGGTCCCGGTCTCGGAGTCATAAGTGACCGGGAGGATGCCGCTCATGGTACTGGTCTGATAGTCGCTCCCTGGACGCTCTGCCATGATCATCCTCAGCTGTGTGCCTGCTCCCAGCCGGTCCCCGGTCTGGTCCCGGACCTCCAGATACACCCGGACGGTGTTGCCGTCCGAGAGGGCGGAAACCGCCCGGATCTCGATGCCCTCCTCCGTAGCGGACACTCCCTCCACCTCCTGGGCGTAGGGGGCGAAGCTGCCCAGAGCGTTCAGCAGGGCCGCCCGCAGGCCGGGGGAGGCCGCCATGGCAGTGACCAGCAGGACGGCACACACCGCCGCCGCCACCGCCAGCCGTGCAACGATCCGTCCGGGCCTCCGGACCGGCCGGCGCTCCTGTTCTTCCAGGGCCGCCAGGGTGCGGGCGGTCCAGTCCTCCGTGGCCTTTACCTTGTCCATTGCGTCAAAATATCCCTCAGCCATGGCACATTCCCTCCTCCAGCAATAACCTGAGCTTCTTTCTGGCCCGGCCCAGACGGGCGCTCACCGTATTGGGGTTCTCCCCCAGCAGCTCCGCCATCTCGGCGATGGTGTAGCCTTCATAGTAGTGGAGATAGATCACATCCCGGTCCCTGGGCTTCAGGGACCACAGCTCCTCCAGGCAGGCCGTCTCTTCCGGGGTAAAGGCAGCCCAGGCCGTCCGCTCCTCCAGCGGGACCGTCCGCCGCCGCCAGGCGGACCGGCGCAGGTCCTCGCACCTGTGGAGGGTCACCCGGACCAGCCACCGCTTCAGATGGTCCTCATCCTGAAAGACACGCTCCCTCAGCAGGGCGAGAAAGACCTCCTGGCCTACATCCTCGGCATCGGCCTGGCTTTTGAGCCGCTGGAAGGCCAGCCGCAGCACCATGGAGCCGTACTGCTCCACCGCCCGGGCCACCAGGGTCCGGCCCACGGTCAGTTGTTCCACCGCTCCACCTCCTTTCTACTGATATAACGACGGAGCAGGGGGGGGTTCGTGCGTTGGGCAAAAAAAAATGGCCGCGGACCGCGGCCATTTTTTCTGTGTTCAACTCATTACGCCTGGGGCAGGGGGACGGTACTGCCGCCGTGAGGCATGAGGGTGGTCTCCACCCCTGCCAGACTGCCGCCGTTGCACCGGGCGGCCAGCTCCAGGGCTTTATCCAGGGTCCGGGCCACCTGGATCTTGGTGCGCCCGAATCGCTCGGCTGGGAGATCGGTGACCAGGATCAGGTGGTAGTGCTCCGCCGTCTCGGCGAAGAGGAAGCCAATGAAGCCGCCGATGGAGAAGTCGGCCCGGAGGGCCTTTTCCCGCTCCTCCATAGTGTCATAGTTGCAGATCTGGGCCTCACAGTCCGGGTCGCCGAAGCCCTCCCGGCACTGGGAGAGCAGGATCATGGTGCCGCCCGGGGCGGCGGCGGCCAGGGCGTTGGCCAGAGTCTTGGAGGTCTGGTAGAGGTTGATGTCCTTGGGATAGCCCCCCGCGCTGGAGATGACCAGAGGAGTGCGGTGGGGGATGGACACGCCGTCCAGCTGTTCCACCACCTTGGCCGCCTCCCTGTGGGCCTCCCGCCAGTCACCGGCGAAGGCACCCACGATCTGGTAATCGTCATCCACGATGACGTTGAGCAGGTAGGCGGGCTTGGCAAAAGCGGCACACTCCATGAGGTCGGTGTGGAAGGGGTTGTCCTCCCCCATGTTGCCGTTGCAGACCCGGGGGTTAGAGCCACTGCCCAGGCCGGGATTCAGGGCGTTGTTGTGGTTGGTGTTGATGGTCTCCCGGCCGGCGATGCCGGGGACGATGGATTTCCGGCCGCCGCCGAAGCCGGCCAGGAAGTGATAGACCACGCCGCCGGTGAGGATGAGCTTGTCGCAGGCCATGGCATAGCTGTCCAGCCACACCGGCGTACCCCGGCTGGTGGTGCCCATATAGGTAAGGTGCTCCTTGTCGTCGCACTGGTGGTCGATGAACCGAATGCGGCGGTAGAGGTCCTCCCCCGCCAGGGAGATGTGCTCCTCCTCGGTCTGCCGCCGGTGGGTACCGGTGGCGCAGAGGATGAGGATGTCCTTGTCGGGAATGCCGGCCCGGTTGAGCCGTTCCACCAGGATGGGTAGGTAGGTGCTGGGCTGCTGCCAGCGCCGGGTCACGTCGGAGATGATGATGCACACCTTGTCCCCGGCCTGCACAGCCTCCTCGATGGGGCCGGCGCCGATGGGGTGGTCCAGGGCGTACTCGATGTGCTCCCGCACCGTCCGCTTGGGGAGATCCACCGCGTTGGCATGGAGCTCCGCCACCACCTGGCCGGGGTCCAGATGTATGGGAAACGCGGTGTCGCTATATTTCATGGTTTCCATATCTTTTTCGCCTTCTGTCTCTGTGATTCGCGTCAAAAGACGCCAACATCTTTTACGATGGTAGCACTTTACCCAGGGAAAGTCAAGTGGTACTACCTCTTCGGCGGAAGGCGAAAAAGCGCTGTCCAAAGTAGTTGAAGACGGTGTAGAGCCCCATGCCCACCAGCTTGGAGAGCCGCTCCCACCACACCTCCGGCAGAGGGCTGAAGGGGGCCAGGGCGTCCATGATGAGCCAGGCCAGGCCATAGCCTACCACATAGCACACCGCCACGTTGA
This sequence comes from Intestinimonas sp. HCP28S3_D6, assembly GCF_052065695.1. NCBI lineage: Bacteria > Bacillati > Bacillota > Clostridia > Eubacteriales > Intestinimonas > Intestinimonas sp. HCP28S3_D6. The sequence continues at coordinate 41,105 of NZ_JBQHTM010000030.1, read as the reverse complement.
CGGCGAATTTCACCGCCGCTCTCCACAGCACCTCGTCACTGTGGAAGGTGAAGTGCTTGTTGAGGAAAAAGCTCATGACCGCCCCTGCCACATAGGCGATAGCGGTGGAGGGCCAGAAGCCCAGGTCCTCCAGGGCGAACATGAGTACCGTGGAGAGGAGGGTGTTCCCCACCCCCACCAGGAGGAATTTGAGCATGCTCACATCAAAGAGCTTCTTCATCCCGCTCCTCCAATACTTCCCGGATCAGGAACCGGGGCCGGGCCTTGGTCTCCAGGTAGATTTTGCCGATATACTCGCCGATGACCCCCAAAGACAGCAGGATGAGCCCACCGATGGCCCACACCGAGCAGATGACGCTGGCCCAGCCAATCACGGTGGCGCCGTTGGCCCAGCGGACGATGGAATAGATGAGCATGGCGATGCTCACCAGAAAGACCAGAAAGCCCAGCAGGGTGATGTACCGGATGGGCTTGGTGGAGAGGCTGGTGATTCCTTCCAGGGCAAAGGAGAGCATTTTTTTGAGGGGATACTTGCTCTCCCCGGCGAAGCGCTCCCCCCGCTCATAGGAGACATAGCCGGTGGTATAGCCGATCATGGGCACGATACCCCGCAGGAAGAGATTGACCTCCTTGAACTGCGCCAGGCCCTCCAGGGCACGGCGGGACATGAGGCGGTAGTCGGCGTGGTTGAACACCGTCTCCGCCCCCAGGAAGCTCATGAACCGGTAAAAGCCCTCGGCGGTGACGCGCTTGAAGAAGGTGTCCTTCTCCCGGGCGGAGCGCACTCCGTAGACGATGTCGCAGCCCTCATAATACTTGTCCACCATGGCGTCCACGGCGTCGATGTCGTCCTGGAGGTCGGCGTCCATGGAGATGACCATGTCTGCCCGGTCCTTGGCCGTCATGAGCCCCGCCAGCAGGGCGTTCTGATGGCCCCGGTTCCGGCTCAGGTCCACCCCGGAGAACCGTGGATCGCTTTGGTGCAGGCCGGTGATAATGGACCAGGTGCCGTCCTTGGAACCGTCGTTCACAAAGAGGACCCGGCTCTCCGCCGAGATCTTTCCCGACGCCGTCAGGCTTGTCAGCTTCTCCCCCAGCCGCTTGGCGGTCTCCGGCAGCACGGCCTCCTCATTATAACAGGGGACGACAATATAGAGGGTATCACTCATGATAACTGCCCTCCCAGAAAATTTTCTGCAAATGGTGTCATGCAGTTAAATTATTATAGCGCAAGGCCATATAAGTTACAATTGTGCACTTTGACATATTGCTAAAAGCTATCATTGACAAGTGGTATATTTTTTGTTTATTGTAGAAACAGAGGTGATGATAATGGACCATGCCCTGCGTTTTTTGACCGATACCTCCCTGAGTCATATGCGGGAGGGGCTTTCCGCCGACCCAGACTACCGCCAGTGCCAGGCGGAGGGGGAGACCCTCTGGGCACAGCTCCGGCGGCGTTACCGGGGTGAGCTGGGACATGCCCTGCTGGCCGCCGCGGACGCGGAAAACGCGCTTTCCGGCTTTGAGACGGAGCGAGCCTTTCTCATCGGCCTCCAGCTGGGCATCTCCATGGGCCGGCTGGACCTGCTGCCCGAGAAATGAAAAGCCTTCCCCTGTGAGGGGAAGGTCTTATGAAGGATGCTTTACCTTCCCCCTTGAAGGGGGTCTGACTGTCCGGTGGACAGTCAGAAGAAATGACTTCTTCCTTAACCCGTGGTGGCGGCGTAGCCGCCGGATGAGGGTAGGTTTCATAGGGGGGTAGTGCGTCTGGGAAGCCACGCTCCACAATAGAAGGAATACCAGTCAGCGGTGCCACGCCCCGACGCCCACCCACGCAGGCGGCGAAAAAATGTTGGATAGGACCACGGCTTGTCCCTGTTCCGCCGGCGGAGTCCCCTGTGGACGGTGCTGGTGCACAATGGGGGCGTAAAGACGGGCCGCCGGATTCCTATTTGGGACCACTCAACCCTTTTGGGAGCCCCTTTTTCTTTGGATTCCAAAAACCGTTCTTTTTCCAGCAGGGAAAAAGAACGGGGTTTTGAGCCGTCTCTCCCGTCCCCAGATGCTCCCTTATATCAAAAGTGCGCCGCTACTCCAGCTCCTTGCGCAGGTGCTCCATGGCCTTGCGCTCGATGCGGGAGATCTGCACCTGGCTCACCCCCAGAACCTTGGCGGTCTTATCCTGAGTCAGGTTCTTGTAATACCGCAGGAAGATCACCTGCCGCTCCCGCTCGGGCAGGGCGTCGATGGCCCCTCGGAGGGCCAGCCGCTCCACCACCCCCTCCTCCATGCCGTCGGTTCCCAGCATGCTCTCCAGGGTGAAGCCGTCCTCCCCCGCCTCCATCTGCAAGGAGGCCACCGGCAGGTTGGCCTCCTCGGCGGCGGCGATGTCCTCCGGCTCCAGCCCCGTTTCCGCCGACAGCTCCGACAGAGTGGGCTCCCGGCCCAGGGTATGGCTCAGCCGGTCCCGGGCCTGACGGATGGCGCCCGCCCGCTCCTTCACCCCCCGGCTCACCTTCACCGCCCCGTCGTCCCGGAGATACCGCCGGATCTCTCCGGCGATCTTAGGCACGGCGTAGGTGGAAAACTGACAGCCGAAGGCGGGGTCAAAGCCCCGGACCGCCTTCAGAAAGCCCAGACAGCCCAGCTGATAGAGGTCCTCCGGGTCGGTGCCCCGGCCGTAATACCGCCGCACCACACTCCAGATAAGGCCCGCGTTTTCCTCCATCATCTGCTCACAGGCATCGTTGTCGCCCCCCCGGGCGGCCTCCAGCAGGGCGTCGGCCTCGGCCGCCTTCATCGGCTCCCCAGCCGACGGGCCAACCGCCGGCTCATGACCACCGTGGTTCCCTTCCCCGGCCTGGAGCGGACCTTCAACGTGTCCATGAAGCTCTCCATAATGGTAAAGCCCATACCGGACCGCTCCTCGTTTCCGGTGGTGAAGAGAGGTGTTCGGGCCTGCTCCACGTCGGCGATGCCCACTCCCCAGTCCTGGACGGCGATCTCCAGCCGCCCATCCTCAAAGAGCTTCAGCCGCAGCCGCACCTTTCCCAGCTCCTCCGGGTAGGCATGGACGATGGCGTTGGTCACCGCCTCGCTGACGGCGGTCTTGATGTCGTTGATCTCATCCAGAGTGGGGTCCAGCTGGGCGGCAAAACAGGCCGTCACCGTCCGGGCAAAGCCCTCGTTGGACGAACGGCTCAAAAACTCGATGGTTGCGGTATTGACAGGTTTCATCCTATGTATCCCTCCCCGGCCGGGCGACATCGCCCGGCCTTTCCTTTATTCAAAACGCAGGAGCCGCTCCAAACCAGCGGCCCGGAGCACCTTGACCGCCTGCTCCGGCACATTCCGCACCACTACTGTGCCTCCCAGCTCCGCCGTCCGCTTGTAGGCCCGCAGCAGCACCGCGATGCCAGAGCTATCCATGAAGGTTACGTCCCCCAGGTCCAGGACCAGATGTCTGGGCAGGCGAGTCCCCACCTCCCGGTCGATGCTCTCCATCAGTTCCCGGGCCCGGTGGTGATCCACCTCTCCTGCCAGGGAAATGCACAGCTCCCGGTCCTCCCCCGTGCAGCTCAGTTCCACAGCTTGTCCCCCCTCCCGGCATAAAAAATCGCAGTATACCAAATTTTGGTATACTGCGATTATAACCCTGTTTCTGTGATGAACCCGTCGAAAGTCAGGGGCTGGGATAAAGATCTCGTAGTTTTTGGTCAATCCACCCGTTCGATGGAGAATCCGTTTTTGTCGTTCTGCTTCACCTGATAGAGCGCCTTGTCAGCACGGTGGAAGGTATCTCGTAAATCCTCAGCGTCATAGACACGGGCGATGCCGATGGACAGGCCCGGACATATGAAATCGAAATTCGTTTCCTTGGCCACCATGGACAAAATTCTGCGGGCCACCGCGGCAATTTCATCTTCCCCTCGGGGGCCAGAGCACAGGATGGCAAACTCGTCTCCGCCTACGCGCCCCACCAGGTCCTGACCACGGACACTGGAGCGCAGAACCGTCGCTACCCTTCTGAGCACCTCATCTCCCGCCAGGTGACCGTGGTTATCGTTCACCTGCTTGAAATCGTCCAGATCCAACACAAAGCACCAGAAGGTTCCACCCTGCTTCACATATCGCGCTCCCTCTTCAAAGAAGGCCCGGTGGTTTAGTAGTCCGGTGAGAGAATCCTCCCGCGCCAGGCGGCGCATATGCTCCGCCAGACTCTGGGCCTCCCGGAGCTGCTTGGTAATGGTCTTGGGATAGTACTCCCCATCCTGCTGCTCCAAGTTAGGCATGGACTGGTGGAGGTGAACCACCCGCCAGTCCTCCCCAAATTTCTGATAGACCATACTGAACCGGGTGTCCATATCAGCACAGATTTCCCCGGTCTGGACAACACTCAGGTGCAGCCCACCGTATACCAGGCAGACCTCAGACCCCAGCTCCCGCTGCGCGTACCACTCGTCCACAATCTCCGGGTGAGCCACCTTCCGCTCCATGATTTCTTTTCCCAGAGCCTCAATGAGCTGCTGGCGGGTGGTGTAGTATTCATGCCGACCGGTGCCGATCACCACACAGTCTGGATCAATCCACTCCAGTACCTGGGATAGGGCTTCTGTCTCTTCCGCTATCAGATAGGCATGCCATAACTGCTGTGTGCGCTTGCATAGTTCCATCGTGTCTTCCTCCTGTGTGAAGGGGCCATTGTCCTGATTCACATGCCAGCCAGCTGCTCTTCCAGTTTCGCGATCACAGCAGTCAGCTTCTCCGCCCGCTCCCGCTCGGCTTCCACCACGTTGGCGGGGGCTTTGTTCACAAAGCCGGGGTTGTTCAGCTTGGTGCTGAGCTTGTCCAGCTCTGCCTTGTCCTTGCCCAGCTGCTTCTCCAGCCGTGCCTTCTCCTTTTCCATATCCACCAGCTCTGCCATGGGCATGGAGATGCGGGCGGCATGGGTGATAACGGTGACCATGCCCTTTGCGTTCTCCTCGCCGTCAGAACCCGCTCCGGACATGCCGGTGATGGTGACATCGCTGGCATAAGCCAAGCGCTTGAGGAAGGGAATGCCTGCCTCAAAGATCTCCCGCTCCAGGGTCGCCACAGTGAGGTGGGCCTTCTTGCTGGGGGGCACGTTCATCTCGGAGCGGCGGGTGCGCACGGCTCCGATGGCGTCCATAATCAGCTCCATCGCCTTCTCCTCCTGGGGGAAGTCCAGCTCCACATGGTGCTCAGGCCACTTCTGGAGCATGAGGAAGTCGCCCTCATGGGGCAGCGCCTGCCAGATCTCCTCGGTGAGGAAGGGCATGAAGGGGTGGAGAAGCTTAAGGATATCGGTGAGGACATAGCACAGCACCTTCTGGGCGTTCTCCTTGGCCTGCTGGTCCTCGCCCTGGAGCCGGGACTTGGTGAGCTCGATATACCAGTCGCAGTAGTCGTCCCAGATGAAGTCGTACACCTTCTGTGCCGCCACGCCCAGTTCGTACTTGTCCATGTTTTCGGTGACCTCGGGGATGACACGATTGAGCTTGGAGAGGATCCACTTGTCCTCCATCTCCAGGTGCTCGGGCAGCTCACACTTCTCGATGGTCAGGTTCATCATCAGGAAGCGGCTGGCGTTCCAGATCTTGTTGGCAAAGTTGCGCATAGCCTCACACCGCTCGGTGTAGAAGCGCATGTCGTTTCCGGGGGAGTTGCCGGTGACCAGGTTGAAGCGCAGGGCGTCGGCGCCGTACTGGTTGGCGATCTCCAGGGGATCGATGCCGTTGCCCAGGCTCTTGGACATCTTCCGTCCCTTGTCATCCCGGACCAGGCCGTGGATGAACACGGTGTGGAAGGGGGGCTTTCCGGTGTGCTCACAGCCGGAGAAGATCATCCGGGCCACCCAGAAGAAGATGATGTCGTAGCCGGTGACCAGCACGTCGGTGGGGTAGAAATACTTGAAGTCCTCGGTCTCCTCGGGCCAGCCCAGGGTGGAGAAGGGCCACAGGGCGGAGGAGAACCAGGTGTCCAGCACGTCCTCCTCCTGGACGATGTTCTTGGAGTGACAGCGCTCACACTCGGTGGGGTCCTCCTCGGACACGGTGATGTGGCCGCAGTCCTGGCAGGTCCAGGCGGGGATCTGATGGCCCCACCAGAGCTGACGGGAGATGCACCAGTCGTGGACGTTCTCCATCCAGTTGGTGTAGGTCTTGGAGAAGCGGTCGGGGACAAACTTGACCTCGCCGTCGTTGACCACCCGCAGGGCCTCCTTGGCCAGAGGCTCCATCTTCACGAACCACTGGGCGGAGATGAGTGGCTCCACGTCGCTGTGGCAGCGGTAGCAGGTGCCCACGTTGTGCTGGTGGGGCTCCACCTTCACCAGGTAGCCCTGCTCCTCCAGGTCGGCCACGATGGCCTTCCGGGCCTCGTAGCGGTCCATGCCGGAGTACTTGCCATAGCCCTCCACGATTTTTCCGTTGTCGTCAAGCACCCGAATGGTCTCCAGGTTCTGGCGCAGGCCCACCTCGTAGTCGTTGGGGTCGTGGGCGGGGGTCATCTTCACGCAGCCGGTACCGAACTCCATATCCACATACTCGTCGGCCACGATGGGCATCTCCCGGCCCACCAGGGGCAGGATGCACTTCTTGCCCACGATGTCCTTATACCGCTCATCGTCGGGGTGGACGGCCACACCGGTATCGCCCAGCATAGTCTCGGGCCGGGTGGTGGCCACGATCACATAGCGGCCCTCCTCGCCCTGGATGGGGTAACGGATGTGCCAGAAGTTGCCGGGCTTGTCCTGGTACTCCACCTCGGCATCGGAGAGGGCGGTGACGCAGTGGGGGCACCAGTTGATGATGCGGCTTCCCTTATAGATGAGGCCCTTCTTGTAGAGGGAGACAAAGACGTGGCGCACGGCCTTGGAGAGGCCCTCGTCCATGGTGAACCGGGAGCGCTCCCAGTCACAGGAGGCGCCCAGCTTCTTCTGCTGCTCCACGATGCGGTTGCCGTACTTGTTCTTCCAGTCCCACACCCGCTCCAGGAACTTCTCCCGGCCCAGGTCATAGCGGGTGAGGCCCTCGTTCTTCCGGAGCTCCTCCTCCACCTTGATCTGGGTGGCGATACCGGCGTGGTCAGTGCCGGGCACCCACAGAGCGGCGTAGCCCTCCATCCGCTTGAAGCGGATGAGGATATCCTGAAGGGTGGAATCCATGGCATGGCCCATATGGAGCTGGCCTGTCACGTTCGGGGGCGGCATAACGATGGTGAAGGGCTTCTTATCGGGGTCCCGGTGACCGGCAAAGCAGCCGTTCTTCTCCCACATCTCATAGATGCGCCCCTCCACCTCCTGGGGCTCATAGACCTTTGGCAATTCCTTGTTCATTGGTGTTTCACATCCTATATCTTATTCTATTTCGATTTCAGCGTTGGACCAGCCACACTGCATCACCGAAGGAGCGCCTGGAATTTTTCGGTCTCCAGTTCATAGCGCGCAGCCTTCCGGCCACACTGCTCCTCCAGAAATGCCGTCAGCTCTTCCGGCGTCCCGCCGGTCAGTCCGACCAGTGGAAAACAGATGCTGGCTGCCTTGTCGCAAGCGACCAGGCAGTAAGACTCGGAGCGGTAAAGACCGGTCACCTGATTGTAGTAAAACAGATCCCGTTCCTCCACATCCTGACCAGGCAGGGTGCTCCCTAGTGCCCGAAGGGTGCAGCCCTCCTCGTCGAAGGACACCACCAGCTCCTTTTCCGCCTCCTCCGGCGGCAAGGTCTGGGTCCTGGCCTTTTTGATATAATTGCGGGTGTCACTCCCTTGCACCTTGCTCACAGCTCTCCAGATCAGCAGCACCGCCGCAAATAGGAAGAAGAGTCGTGTGCCCAGCCCGTTCTGCTGGGTCACCGCCAATATCAGCGCCACCACAGCTACGACCAGCTCTGCCAACACCACGATCTTGAAGCTGCCGCCGGCGATCTCCCGGGCGCGTCTGAACAGGATATACTGCTCGGTGCATGCGTTAAAGGTCTTCCCAGTCATCCTGACCTCAAATCGGGCCATTCCCTTTCTACCGCCTTTCTGTCCCAGATACGAAAAACGCCCTGAAGCCTTTGGGCTTCAGGGCGGATCGCTCCGCGGTACCACCTGAATTCGGGCGCCTGGGCGTCCGCACTCTTTTATCCGTAACGTGGATGTACGCCGCGGCTTACCAGAATACCCGTGTATTCATTGGGCCGCAGAGCTCCAGGACCACCTTCCGCCCGCTCCGGAGAGCCTTGCACCGACCGGCCCCTCTCTGCATCCTGGAAACGAAACGTACTCTTTCCCCTCATCGCCTTTTAATCTGAGCGCAAAGCTACCCTCGCGGCCGGAACCGGCCCAGGCGCAGCCTTGCTCAGTAGACAATATTATAGGCAGGCATAGGCAAAAAGTCAAGTCATCATGCTTAAAACGTGGAATTTTCTCCCTTTCCCGCATTTAAAACTCCACAACACCGCGGTTTCGGTATAAAAAGGCCGGCGCGCGCCGCTCTGCGACGCGCTCCGGCCTTAAGTCAGAGAGAGATAGAAGGGGAAATACCGTTATTTGGCTGCGGTCCGGGCAGCCACCTTGTCCTTGCCAATAGTGGCACGCAGGATCATCAGTACTGCAAACATGGTGGCAAACGCGAGAATGAGGTTGATGACCACGTTCTGGATCAGGCCGGCCAGGATGTAGTTCACGAAAGAGACAGCGGCCACAGTCAGCGCGTAGGGCAGCTGGGTCTTCACGTGGTTGAGGTGGTAACACTGAGCGCCGGTGGAGGCCAGGATGGTGGTATCGGAGATGGGGGAGCAGTGATCGCCGCACACGGCGCCGGCCAAGCAGGCGCCCAGACCGATGGTGAGGATGGTGCCGGCGTCCACGCCGAAGGTGGCCACCACGATGGGGATCAGGATGCCGAAGGTGCCCCAGGAGGTGCCGGTGGCGAAGGCCAGGAACACGGACACCAGGAAGATGACGGCCGGCAGGAAGTTGGCCAGGGACTCGGCATAAGCCTGCATGAAGTGCTCCACAAAGTACTTGGCGCCCAGCAGGTCGTTGGTCACGCCGCTGATGGTCCAGGCGAAGGTCAGGATCAGGATGGCGGGCACCATGACCTTGAAGCCCTCGGCGATACAGTCGGTAACCTGAACAAAGCTCATGCTCCGGCGGAGCAGCAGGAAATAGATGAAGCAGAAGATGACCACAATGAAGGAGCCGTACATCAGGCCGTCAGCTGCGGTGCAGTTGGCGAAGGCGTCCAGCACATTCATGTAGGTACCGCTGTCGGGGGTGAAGAAGCCGCCGGTGAACAGCAGGCCGCTGACGCAGGAGACGATGAGCACGATGACAGGGATGATCAGATCGATGACCTTGCCGTTGGTGGAGTTCTTGCTCTCATCATCAGCACCCTCAAAGGGCCGCTCGGGGGTAGTGTAGATGTCGCCCCGCTTGGCGTTGTCCTCGTGGACCTTCATAGGACCAAAGTCCTCGTCAAAGACGGCCAGAGTGATCAGGGTGAAGATGGTCAGGATGGCGTAGTAGTTCCAGGGGATGGCGCTGATGAACAGCTGCAGGCCAGAAACACCTTCCATAGACTCAGCCACGCCGGACACCGCCGCCGCCCAGGAAGAGATGGGCATCATGATACAAACGGGAGCCGCGGTGGAGTCGATCATGTAGGCCAGCTTGGCACGGGAGATCTGGTGGCCGTCGGTCACCGGACGCATCACGTTACCGGTGGTCAGGTTGTTGAAGTAGTCGTCAACACCCAGCACCAAAGCCAGGATCATGGTGGCCAGCAGAGCGCCCCGACGGGTCTTGATGACCTTCTTGGCCCAGTTGCCGTAGGCCTTGGATCCGCCGGAGCGGTTCATCAGCACCACGATAAAGCCCAGGGACACCAGGAAGACCACGATGCCCATGTTGTCGCCCACTTTGGAGGCGATGGTGTCATACACACTGGTGACAGCCAACACAGGGTTAAAGTTGGCGTACAGGAAGCCACCCACCAGGCAGCCCAGGAACAGAGACGTATAAACTTCTTTGGTAATCAGGGCCAGCACAATGGCCAGCACGGGGGGCAGAAGCGACAGGGGCTGCGCGAAGAAATTGCTGACGTACTCGGTATCGCCCTCGGCGAAAGCGGTGGTCATCAGGAGCCCTGCCAGAGCTGCCACGACCAAAAGAAGGGGAATCAAATTCCTCTTGGTTCTACTCATGTTGTTCCTCCCTTTATCAACATATGCAGTTTTCAAGGTGTGGATTTAAATGCGTGAGTGTTGCTGTGCTGAGGTAACCAAACCAATTCCCACAGATAGGATAACACAAATTTTTGCAAATGACAAGCAATTTTCATAATAGCTTCTTTTTATAACATGTTCATTTTGTATTATATGACTATACTTGTCTGTTTTATTGCAAGATTTTGCATTTCTTTTTCGGTTTAAATTGCGAAGTCCTCTTGTGCAAAACATAAAAAGAGAGACGGGTTTCTACCCGTCTCTCTTGTATACAAATGGAATAAGTTCTTACTTACTAGCCATAGGAGCCGTATTCTTGGAAGTCACAGCGCGAATAATCATCAACACCGCAAACATGGAAACCAGCGCGATGATGAGATTGATGACTACGTTCTGGATGAGGCCGGCCAGGATGTGGTTGACGAAGGCCACCGCGGCCACGGTCACGGCGTAGGGGATCTGGGTCTTTACGTGGTTGAGGTGGTAGCACTGAGCGCCGGTGGAGGCCAGGATGGTGGTATCGGAGATGGGGGAGCAGTGGTCGCCCATGACCGCGCCGCCCAGGCAGGCGCCCAGACCCACGGTGAGGATGGTGCCGGCATCCACGCCGAAGGTGGCCACCACGATGGGGATCAGGATGCCGAAGGTGCCCCAGGAGGTGCCGGTGGCGAAGGCCAGGCCGCAGGCCACCAGGAAGATGACGCCGGGCAGGAAGTTGGCCAGGGACTCGGCAGAGCTCTTCATGGCCGCCTCGACGAAGAACTTGGCGCCCAGCAGATCGTTGGTCACGCCGCTGATGGCCCAGGCGAAGGTCAGGATCAGGATGGCGGGCACCATGATCTTGAAGCCCTCGGCGATACAGTCGGTGACCTGAACGAAGCTCATGCTCCGGCGAAGCACCAGGAAATAGATGAAGCAGAAGATGACCACGATGAAGGAACCGTACATCAGACCGCTGGCGGCAGAGCAGTTGGCAAAGGCGTCCATGACGTTCATGTAGGTACCGCTGTCGGGGGTGAAGAAGCCGCCGGTAAACAGCAGACCGCTGACGCAGGAGACGATGAGCACAATGACAGGGATGATCAGATCGATAACCTTGCCGTTGGTGGAGTTCTTGCTCTCATCATCAGCATCGGCATAGGGTCGCTCGGGGGTAGTGTAGATATCGCCCCGCTTGGCGTTGTCCTCGTGGACCTTCATGGGGCCAAAATCGATGTCGAAGACGGCCAGAATGATCAGGGTGAAGATGGTCAGGATGGCGTAGTAGTTCCAGGGGATGGCGCTGATGAACAGCTGCAGACCGGAAACACCCTCCATAGACTCAGCCACGCCGGACACCGCCGCCGCCCAGGAAGAGATGGGCATCATGATACAAACGGGAGCCGCGGTGGAGTCGATCATGTAGGCCAGCTTAGCGCGGGAGATCTTGTGACCGTCGGTCACCGGACGCATCACGTTACCGGTGGTCAGGTTGTTGAAGTAGTCGTCAACGCCCAGCACCAAAGCCAAGATCATGGTGGCCAGCAGAGCGCCCCGACGGGTCTTGATGACCTTCTTGGCCCAGTCGCCGTAGGCCTTGGAGCCGCCGGAGCGGTTCATCAGCACCACGATAAAGCCCAGGGACACCAGGAAGACCACGATGCCCATGTTGTCACCCACTTTGGAGGCGATCATATCATACACGCTGGTGACAGCCAACACAGGGTTGAAGTTGGCATACAGGAAACCGCCTACCAGGCAGCCCAGGAACAGAGACGTATAAACTTCCTTGGTAATCAGGGCCAACGCAATGGCCAGCACGGGGGGCAGAAGGGACAGGGGCTGCGCAAAGAAATTACTGACGTATTCCGCTTCGCCTTCAGCGAAGGCCGTGGTCATCAAAAGTCCGGTGATTGCCGCTAAAACCAGAATAAAGGGGATGAGCCTCCTCTTTGTGCCTTGCATGGTGAACCTCCCTTTCAAATGATGCGGTGATTGGAGACATTCTGCGCCGTGGACAGGATTCACGCTGTTTCCCAAACCGATCGCGAGTACAGGTGCCATACGAAGGTATTTGTGCAAAACCAAACCAATTCCCGTCTCTAACCCTACCAGCTTTTGTGCGAAATTACAAGTGTTGCCGTGTCAAATTTGAGTATAGTTTTTGTAAAGAACTTGTAAAATTTTTAAATTTATTCCAAAATTTCTATATAGATATCTTCTTTTCCAACTTTATCAATGGAAAAATCTTGTCCCTCTACCCTATGGTCTGACAAAGGCAGCAGATTCCAGAGCAGTTGGTGCAGAGATCCCGGTGAGAACCGTTCCCGCAGAGCGCCCATATCCAGATCCCGCTCCCGTTTGGACAGGCGTCGGCCGTCCGGAGCCAGCAGCAGTGGCACGTGGGCATAGACCGGCGCATGGTATCCCAACTGCTCCATGAGCCAGATCTGCCGGGCGGCAGAGTCCAGCAGGTCCCGCCCCCGCACCACCCGGGTCACTCCCATGAGGGCGTCGTCTACCGTCACCGCCAGCTGGTAACCATACACTCCATCGGCCCGGCGGATCACGAAGTCGCCGCAGTCTCGGGCCAGGTCAAAGGCTTGTTCGCCCTGGATGAGGTCCCGGAACCGGACGGCCTCGTGGGGAAGGGCAACCTTCCAGGCCGGCGCTTTCACCATGGCCCTTGCCTCCCGCTCCGCCCGGGAGAGGTCCCGGCAGGGGCAGTGGCCCAGATCCCGCTCCTCTCCGGGGTGGGGCGCCGAGGCGGCCAGCCGCTGGGCCCGGCTGCACCAACAGGGGTAGACCGCTTCCTGTGCCCGCAGCTGCTCAAAGGCTGCGTCATAAAGGGCGGTGCGCTCCCGCTGGCAATAGGGCCCGTCGGGTCCCCCTACACCGTAGCCCTCGTTCCAATCCAGACCCAGCCACCGCAGGTCCTCTACAATATGACCAATCCACCGTTCTCCTGTGCGGTCCGGGTCCAGGTCCTCCATCCGCAGGACCACCTTCCCCCCTACCGACCGGGCGTCCAACCAGGCCACATAGAAGGAAAACAGATTTCCCAGGTGCATCCGCCCGCTGGGGCTGGGGGCAAACCTTCCCTTTTCCGCCATATGCTCCACGCTCCTCTGCTTGTTCTCTCGATCCCATTGAGTGTACCACGGCCTGCCGTTTTTACAAGACCCTGTTTCTGCTTTTCCCTCTGCCCCGCTGCCCGCTTCCTCCCGACTTACGTATCCCTGCCCCCACGGCAGACCAGTCTTTCACCCCAAACTGACATAAAAAGGACCATTCGGCACACCGAATGGTCCTTTTTATGGTTCTTCTTACCGGTTGAGCTGGTGGATGCTCAGGCCCAGTCCGGCCTCCGCCGCCTCGCCCACAGCCTCGGCAAAGGTGGGGTGGGCATGGATCACCCGGGCCATGTCCTCCAGGGTCTCCCCTCTGGAGATGGCGGAGGTGAACTCCCCCACAAGGTCGGTGGCCCGCTCACACAGGAGCTGGGCCCCCAGGATCACGCCGGTTTCCCCGTCATAAACCACCTTGATAAAGCCCCGGCCGGCATCGGTGATGACGCTGCGGCTGTTGCTGCCGGTAAGATATTTGGCCGTTTTGACGGGGATACCCGCCTCCTTGCACTGGGCCTCGGTGCGGCCCACGGAGGCCATCTCCGGCCGGACGTAGACGCAGGAGGGCACCACGGAGAGGTCCATGGGCGGCTCCCGCCCCGCCAGCATGCTCACGGCGTTGATGCTCTGGGCGGCGGCGGCGTGGGCCAGCTGGATGCTCCCCTTCACCGCGTCGCCGATGGCGTAGATGCCGGGAACACAGGTCTGGAAGCGGTCGTCCACGGGGATGGCCCCCCGGTCCAGGCCCAGGTCCACCTCCGGGATACACAGCCCGTCGGTGTTTGCCCGGCGGCCGGTGGCCACCAGCACGGCGTCGGCGGTGACGGTCTCCGTTTTGTCCTTCACGGTGTAGGTGCAGATGAGGCCGTCCGGGCCTTGCTCCACCTGCTCCACCCGGGCCCCGGCGCACAGCTTCACGCCCTTCTTTTTCATGAGCATGCTCAGGCTCTGGGAGAGCTCCCGGTCCAGGGTGGGCAGGATGCGGTCCATGGCCTCCAGCACGGTGACCTCCGCTCCCAATGCTTGGTACAGCCCGGCGAACTCCATGCCGATGACACCTCCGCCGATGATGGCCAGGCGCCGGTAGAAGGTATCGCCGGTGAGGAGATCGTCGCTAGTGAGGACCCCGGGCAGGTCTAGCCCGGGCACCGGCGGCAGGGCGGGCCGGGAACCGGTGGCGATGAGGATGTTGGTCCCCTCCAGCACCTCCTCCCCCACCCGGACCCGGCCGGGTCCCAGGATGCAGGCGGTGCCGGTGATGCGGTCCACCTTGTTGCCCTTCAGCAGCCGCTCCACGCCGTCCCGGAGCTGGCCCACCACCTGATCCCGGCGCTTGCACATGGCGGGGTAGTCGAAGGAGACACCCTCCGCCCGCAGGCCGAAGGTCTCGCACGCCTTCATCTCCTCATACCGCTCGGCGGCGTGGATGAGGGCTTTCGTCGGGATGCACCCCCGGTTGAGGCAGGTGCCGCCCACGGCATCCCGCTCCACCAGGACAGTGCGTAGCCCCAGCTGGGCAGCCCGGATGGCGGCAGTGTAGCCGCCGGGGCCACCCCCGATGACAATGAGGTCCCAGCTCATGCCTCGCCCTCCGGCGGCGCATACCGCAGCACCGGGTGGCGAGCAGCCTTGACCTCGTCGGGCCGTCCGATGGGGGTGGTGTGGGGGGCGGTGTGGAGGGCCTCCGGGTCGGCGTCGGCCTGGATATCCCTGAGCACCGCTGCCGCTTCATCCAGAGTCTCCCGGGACTCGGTCTCGGTTGGCTCAAACATAAGGGCTTCCTCCACAATGAGGGGGAAATACATGGTGGGCGGGTGGATGCCGTGGTCGATAAGGGCCTTGGCCACATCCATGGCGGAAACACCGGTCTGTTTCTTCAGATCGTGGAGGGTGAGCACGAACTCGTGCATGCAGGGACCGTCGCCGTAGGCGATGTCGTAGGTTCCCCGCAGCTGCTCCCGCAGATAGTTGGCGTTGAGCACAGCTCCCTTGGCGGCCTCGGGGATGCCCTGGGCACCCAGGGTGAGGATATAGGCCAGGGCCTTCACCACCACGGTGAAGTTGCCGTAAAAGCCTTTGACGCTGCCGATGCTCTTGGCCGGGTCCTTGAACTCCAGGCCGTCGGCCCCCTCCTCCACGTGGAACACTGGCAGGAAGTCCTGAAGGAATTTCTTGCAGCCCACGGGGCCGGAGCCGGGACCGCCGCCACCGTGGGGGGTGGAGAAGGTCTTGTGGAGATTCAGGTGGACCAGGTCGAAGCCCATGTCGCCAGGGCGGACCACGCCCATGACGGCGTTGAGGTTGGCGCCGTCGTAGTAGCACAGGCCGCCGGCGTCGTGGACGATCTGGGTGATCTCCAGGATGTTGGGGTCGAAGAGGCCCAGGGTGTTGGGGTTTGTAAGCATGAAGGCGGCAGTATCGGGGCCGGCGGCGGCCTTCAGGGCCTCCAGATCCACACCGCCTTCCGGGTTGGAGGGCACGTTGACCACGGTAAAGCCACACATGGCGGCAGAGGCCGGGTTGGTGCCGTGGGCGGAGTCGGGGACCAGGATCTTGGTCCGGGCGGTATCCCCCCGGTCCAGGTGGTATTTCTTCACCATCAGCAATGCGGTAAATTCCCCGTGGGCGCCGGCGGCGGGCTGGAAGGTCATGGCGTCCATGCCGGTGATCTCGCATAAGAGCTCCTCGGCCAGATAGAAGACCTCCAGGCAGCCCTGGGCGGTGTCGGCGCTCTGGGTGGGGTGGACCCCGGTAAAGCCGGGCAGGGCGGAGAGCTCTTCATTGATGCGGGGATTGTACTTCATGGTGCAGGAGCCCAGGGGGTAGAAGCCGTTGTTCACCCCGTGGGCCCGCCGCTCCAGAGCGGAGTAGTGCCGGGTCAGATCCACCTCGGAGAGCTCCGGCAGGTCCAGAGGTGTCTCCCGCTCCATGCCCGCCATCAGGTGGGCGGGGGGCACATCCAGAGGGGGCAGCAGGTCGCAGCGGCGGCCCTTCCGGCTCTTTTCAAACAGCAGTTCCACTCATACCACCTCCCGAATGGCCTGGTCCAGGCCGTCGATCTCGTCCCTGGTATTCATCTCTGTGGCGCACCACAGCAGGTTGCCGTCCTCCAGGGGGAGGGGGCCCAGGATGCCCCGTTTGGCCAGGCCGCTGAGCAGCTTTTCCGGCCTGCAGGGGCAGGTGGTGACAAACTCATGGAAGTAGGGGCCGGGGTAGACCATGTCGAAGCCGGGCACGTCGCACACCTTCTGGGCGGCGTACCGGGCATGGGCCATGCAGCTCTCGGCCACCTGCCGCAGACCGTTGGGGCCCATGGCGGCCAGGTAGACGGCGGCGGTCATGGCGCACAGGGCCTGGTTGGAGCACACGTTGGAGGAGGCCTTCTCCCGGCGGATGTGCTGCTCCCGGGCCTGGAGGGTGAGGACGTAGGCCCGGCGGCCGTCGTGATCGGTGGTCTCGCCCACAATGCGGCCGGGCAGTTTCCGGGTGAGGGCGGAGGTGGCCGCCATAAAGCCCAGATAGGGGCCACCGAAGCTCAGGGGCATACCCAGGGGCTGTCCTTCCCCCACGGCGATGTCGGCACCGCACTCGCCTGGGGTTTTCAGCACCGCCATGGCGATGGGGTTGACCCCCATGATGAATTTGGCACCGGCGGCGTGGACGGTCTCACCCAGCTCCTTGGCCGACTCGATGCGGCCAAAGTAGTTGGGCTGCTGCAGGTAGAAGCAGGCCACGGTGTCGTCCAGCAGATCCGCCAGGGCCTGGGCGTCGGTAAAGCCGTTCTTCACCGGGACGGTCTTTACCTCCATGCCGTTTCCGAAGCAGTAGGTCTCCACCGTCCGGCGGACCATGGGGTGGGCGGCGGCGGAGATCAGGACGGTGCTCTGCTTCCACTCCCGGCACATGGCCACCGCCTCGGCGGCGGCAGAAGCGCCGTCGTAGATGGAGGCATTGGAGGCGTCCATGCCGGTGAGGGCGCAGATCATGGTCTGGTACTCAAAAATGGACTGGAGCACTCCCTGGGAGAGCTCAGCCTGATAGGGGGTATAGGCGGTGAGGAAGGTCTCCTTGCTTGTGACGCTCTTGACGATGGCAGGAATATAGTGCTTGTAGGCGCCCGCCCCCCGGAGCACCGAGGGGAAGACCGTGTTCTTGCCGGCGATGCTCTCCAGGATGCGCCGGACCTCCAGCTCGCTCTTGCCGTCGGGCAGGTCCAGGTGGTCCAGACGCATCTCCGGCGGCACCTGGGCATAGAGGTCGTCCACGCTCTGACAGCCGATGGCCTCCAGCATGGCCTGACGCTCTGCCTGGGTGGATGGCTGATAGCTTCCCATGTCCTTGGATCAGCTCCTTTCCGTTTTCTCTGCTGTGGTTCAGTCCTCCTGGGCGCAGTGGGCCTCATAGGCGGCAGCGTCCAGCAGCTCCTCCTGGTCGGTGATGTTCTCCACCTCCACCAGCCAGGCGCCGTAGGGGTCGGAGTTGATGGCCTCTGGGGTGTCCAGCAGGTCCTCATTGACCGCCTTCACGGTGCCGGTAACGGGGCTGTATACGTCGGAGACGGCCTTCACTGACTCTACATCGCCCAGGGCCTCGCCGCAGGTCAGGGCGTCCCCCACCTGAGGCAGGTTCACAAAGACCAGGTCTCCCAGAGCGTCCTGGGCGTGGTCGGTGAGGCCCACCTTGGCGGTGCCGTCGTCAGCGAAGAGGATCCACTCGTGGGACTTGGTATAGCGGAGATGATCAGGGGTATTCATGGTAAATTCCTCCTTATAGTACATTATTTATCATGTGTTCGGTTCAGTGCTTATAGAAGGGCAGGGGCACCACCTTACAGGGCACCCGGCGGCCCCGGACGTCCACCTCCACCTGGGTGCCCACGGCGGCGTCCGCCGGGGCCAGATAGGCCATGGCGATGGCCTTGCCCAAGAAGGGGGCGTGGGTGCCGGAGGTGGTCTGCCCCGCCAGCCGGTCGCCGATGTAGACGTCCTGGTGCTCCCGAACGATGCCCCGACCGGTGACCTCCAGGCCCACCCGGGTCCTGGTGAGGGGCAGCCGGCCCTCCAGGCCCACCTTGCCGATGAAATCGTCCTTGTTCAGCTTGATGGCGAAGTCCAGACCCGCCTCCAGGGGGCCTATGTCGTCGGTGAGCTCATGCCCATAGAGGGGCATGGCGGCCTCCAGCCGCAGGGTGTCCCGGGCACCCAGGCCGCAGGGGACGAGCCCCAGGTCCTTCCCCGTCTCCAGCAGCAGGTCCCACAGGGCAGGCCCCTCCCCGGCGGCGCAGTAGAGCTCGTAGCCGAACTCACCGGTGTAGCCGGTGCGGGATATGAGGCACTGGATGCCGCCCACCGTGATCTGGGGGATAAAGCTGTAATACTTCTTGGGTAGGTCCTCCTCTCCCACCAGCTTCAGGAGGATTTCCTTGGACCTGGGCCCCTGGAGGGCCACTTGGGCCACAGTATCCGAAATGTCCTCCATTTTGCAGTCCCCAAAGAGGTGTTCCGCCATCCAGGCGGCATCCTTATCCTTGTTGGCGGCGTTGACCACCACCAGGTAGGCCCCCTCCCGGACCTTGTAGACGATGAGATCGTCCACGCAGCCACCGGCGTCGTTGCACATGGGGGAGTAGCGGACCTGGCCGTCGGTCATGTTGGTGAAGTCGTTGGTGAGCATATGGTTGAGGTTTTTGAGGGCGTCCGGGCCGGTGAATACCAGCTCCCCCATGTGGGAGACGTCGAAGAGCCCGGCGGCGGTGCGGACGGCCATGTGCTCGGCGATGACACCGGTGGGGTACTGGACCGGCAGCAGGTAACCCGCAAAGGGGACGATTTTCCCGCCCAGCGCCACATGGCGGTCGTAAAGCGGCGTCTTCTTTTCCATTGGCGATCCCTTCTTTCTCAAAATTGGTAGGACAAAAAATGCAAAGCGGAGGCGCGCCAAGCAAAGGCACGCCTCCGTCTTCTCACCTGAAAGATTCTTTGCCCCGGCAGAGCAAATTGCTTCTTCGGTCCGCCGGGGCACGCGCCCCTTTGGTCTTCGGAGTTTCGTCCGGCACCGGTACTTTTGCCTGAGAGTTTTTCTGCCAATCCCCTTCGGCGCCGCCTGAGCGGTCTCTCCCGATGCCATCATTCGAACGTATTCTGTTCATTCTCAGTATACCGGATGCATCCAATCTTTTCAAGGAGGAATTGCATCAGATCTGCCCATAACTTCACCTTGGCGCTTTTATTGGCAGGGCCAATTTATTTATTTCCTATATATTTGTTCCACATATCAGAACATATTCTATTTTAAATATTCCAAACTAATTATAGCTAAAACATGTTATTTTTTTATAATTATTAAGTTATATTAAAATAAAATAATTATTTATTTTTATTTCCCTCATTTTTCTATTGACTTATTTGTGTAAAATGATATACTTCAAACCGGGAACAACATCCGTAAACCGGGCCTTGGCCCGTTCATTTCCGCTGAGAAAGGAGCATCACCATGGAACGGATCACCCAGGAGAATTATGGACTTTACATCAACGGCAAGTGGGTCCCCGCCGGCGACGGCGCCACCTTTGAGACCCGCTGCCCCGCCAACGGCGAACATCTGGCTACCTGCGCCCAAGCCACCAAAGAGGATGTGGATACCGCTGTCACCGCGGCCTGGGAAGCCTTCAAGACCTGGAAGAACATCACCACCAATGAGCGGGCCGCCATTCTGAACAAGGTGGCCGACATCATCGAGCAGAACGCCGAACATCTGGCCATGGTGGAGTCTCTGGATAACGGCAAGCCCATCCGCGAGACCATGGCCATCGATATCCCCTATTCTGTCCGCCACTTCCGCTACTTCGCCGGCTGTATCATGGCCGAGGAGGGCTCCGCCAACATTCTGGAGGGAAGCACCCTCTCCCTGATCCTCCGAGAGCCCATCGGTGTGGTGGGGCAGATCGTGCCCTGGAACTTCCCCTTCCTGATGGCCGCCTGGAAACTGGCCCCTGTGTTGGCTGCCGGCTGCTGCACCGTCTTTAAGCCCTCCAGCGACACCCCCCTGAGCGTGCTGGAGCTGGCCCGTCTGACCCAGGACGTGATCCCCGCCGGCGTTTTCAACGTCATTACCGGCTCCGGCTCCAAGGCCGGACAGTACATTCTGGACCACCCCGGCTTCCGGAAGCTGGCCTTTACCGGCTCCACCGAGGTGGGTCGCAACGTGGCCCGGGCCGCCGCTGAGCGGCTCATCCCCTCCACCCTGGAGCTGGGCGGCAAGAGCGCCAACATCTACTTCGACGACTGCAAGTGGGACATGGTCATGGACGGCGTGCAGCTGGGCATCCTCTTCAACCAGGGCCAGGTCTGCTGTGCCGGCTCCCGCGTCTTTGTCCAGGACACCATCTATGATAAGTTCGTGGAGGAGGCCGCCCGCCGCTTCAACCAGGTCAAGGTTGGCATGCCCTGGGAAAAGGACACCCAGATGGGCGCCCAGATCAACGAGAACCAGGTCAAGAAGATCCTGAACTACATCGAGATCGGCAAGCAGGAGGGCGCCAAGGTGGCCTGCGGCGGTGAACGCGCCACCGAGGGCGATCTGGCCAAGGGCTGCTTCATGAAGCCCACCCTGCTGGTGGACGTGGACAACAAGATGCGGGTGGCCCAGGAGGAGATCTTTGGGCCGGTGGCCTGTGTCATCAAGTTCCACGACGAGGACGAGGTCATCGCCATGGCCAATGACAGCAGCTACGGCCTGGGCGGTGCCGTCTGGACCCGGGACATCAACCGGGCCATCCGGGTCTCCCGCGGCATCGAGACCGGCCGTATGTGGGTCAACACCTACAACGCCATCCCCGAGGGCGCCCCCTTCGGCGGTTACAAGGCCTCCGGCATCGGACGCGAGACCCACAAGGTCATCCTGGAGCACTACACCCAGATGAAGAACATCATGATCAACCTCTCCGAAGCCCCCTCTGGCTTCTATCCCGACAAGTAAGCAAAACTGCAAAAAGTCCGGCGCGGAACACCGCGCCGGACTTTTTTGTCCTCTTGTGAAACATTTTCCACCGGGATAGGATATTTAGAGTGAAATGCATTTCAAGGAGACGCGCTATGATGACAGACCAACAGTTCACGCTCCTGGCCCAGCGGTATATGGACACCATTTTCCGGCTGGCGTTCCACTACACCAAAAGCCGGACGGAGGCGGACGACATCACGCAGGAAGTGCTCCTCAAGCTCTATCGGACGGACAAGTCCTTTGAGAGTGAGGCTCACATCAAGCACTGGCTGCTCCGGGTGACCATCAACGCCTGCAAAAAGGCGCTCCTGTCTCCCTGGCGGCGGACAGAGCCTATTGGGGACCATATGTCATCTCTCCCCTTCCCCAGCCCGGAACACAGTGAGCTGATGGACGCAGTCCTGGCTCTACCCGCCAAGTACCGGGTCCCCATCTATCTGCACTACTACGAGGACTACTCCTGCGACGAGGTGGCCGCCCTCCTCCACATCCCCAGCGCAACGGTCCGCACCCGCCTGCGGCGGGCCCGGGCCCTGCTGAAAATCGATCTTCAGGAGGTGAAGGAGCATGTTTGACAAGAAAATCTATCGGGAGGCCGTGTCCTCCCTCCACGCCTCCGAGGAGATCCTTCAGGAGGTCCAAACCATGACACATCAGAAAAAAAAGCCCTTTCGGCTGTCCAGAGCCATCGCCCTGGCCGCCGTCATCACCGCGCTGTGCACCGTGGCCACCATGGCGGCGACGGGTTTCATCCGTTTCGAAAATCCCGGCGCCATGCTCCGAGCTTTCTTTGGAGAAAACGTGGATTCCAGCGAGGGCATCGTGGAATACGACGAAACCGGCAGGCTGATCACCAACATCCCGGCCTGGGAGCGGCTGCCCCTGGATGAGACCGTCGCCCGGGAGCTGGTGGCCCCCTATCTCTTCGCCGCCGGTGAGCAGGCGGTGTATGGGGACTATACCCTGACGGTGGAGGCCGGGCTGTACGACCCGGTCGTGAGGGCGGGCCTGCTCTACTGTCGGGTGGAACATCCCGGCGGGGTAAGCGGATACGAGGTATTTCCCGACGGGGAGCTGTGGTGGCCGGAGGATGCTCCAGTGTTCACCATGACCACCGCAGCCAGCAGGACCTATCTGGACACCGCCTTCACCACCGATGACACACTCTGGCTGTGCACCTACTTCATTACGGACGATCCCAGCCTCCAGGCATCCATCGGCGACGGCCAGAACCGTCTGGATATGTCCACAGTCACAGTGGCGCTGCCGGAGAGCGGCGGCCTGGCGGACGTGACGCTGGCGGAGGGCGCCGTCACCCTCTCCCCCATCGGCATCCGCATCGACGAAACGGCTCTGGGGCTGCCGCAGGACAGCGACATCGATCGGCTGATCCTCCACTACGCCGATGGCTCGGACTACACGGTGGAGGATGACGAGGCCTTTGTCTCCAACCGCACCTATGCTCTCATCGACCAGGGGAGCTCCATCTATACCTTCAACCGCATCGTGGATACCCAGGCGGTGGTCTCGGTGACCATCGACGACGTTCAGTATCCCATATCGGAATAGCAACCGTAAAAGGGCCCTGCCCCGGAAAACATTTTCCGGGGCAGGGCCCTTCACTCAATGGTACCAAATCACCAGCAAGGTCCCTTTCCGGACGGCCACCCGGCTCTCCACGCCGGTAAACTCATTGCTCACACCCAGTGGAAAATCACAGGTGAGGACGGCATCCTTCAGGGGATACTTGAGGCCCTCCAGGGTGACCCCCTCCGCCCGGTCCCCCTGGCAGAATACCGAGATCGTCCCCCGGTGGTCCGCCGAAAAGGCCATGGAGCCGTCGGTGACTGCGGCGGCGGTCCAGTTCTCCCCCACCAGGAAGCCCCGTCCACCCCGTGTGGAGAGCCACACCAGGGACTGGAGGTTGGCCAGGGTGTGGTCCACCCGTCCTCCGGTGCCGCCGTAGAGCCGGAAGGTACGGTAGCCCCGATCCCAGCCCAGCCGGATGGCGGCCATGGTATCGGTGTCGTCCTTCTCCACCGGCAGATCCACCACCTTGGGGTGGTCGGGCCGGAATCCCATGGAGTCGAAGTCCCCCACCACCAGGTCCATGTCGGTTCCGCGGGACGTGAGTGTCCCGTAGCCGCCGTCGGCGGCAATGACAAAGTCCTCCGCTCCCGGCGTAAAATCCCGGTCGTAAAAGGCCCCCGCCCCCACAATATAACATGTCCCGTCCTGATTCATAACGCTCCCGCCTCTCTCTGCTCGCCTGACTATCAATAGACATTATCATACTCCACAGGACCAGTCCTGTCCAGTGTCGGGCCTCCCGCCTTGCAAAATTCCATCTTCCGTGGTATAACTGGTCCACAAAGGAATACCGGAAAGGTGGTTTTTCCACATGTTTCGTGAGATGAGGCGAAAAAATCAAGTTCTTTCCCATGAGGAGTGCCTGGCCGTGCTGGACCGGGGCACCTCCGGGGTGTTGGCCGTCCAGGGCGACAACGGCTATCCCTATGCCGTTCCCCTGAGCTACGTCTACGAGAACGGTAAGCTCTGGTTCCACTGTGCCCGAGAGGGCCACAAGCTGGACGCCATCCTTCGGGACCCCAAGGTCTCCTTCTGCGTGGTGGACCGGGACCAGGTGGTCCCTCTGGAGTACACCACCTACTTCCGCAGCGTCGTTCTCTTCGGGAAGGCCAGGGTGCTGGAGGACCCGACGGAGATCCGTGCCGCCCTGGAGAAGCTGGCCCTCCGCTATGCTCCCGAGGACAGCGAGGCCCACCGGGAGGCGATTCTGGAAAAGGAGCTGCCCGCCGTGGTCATGGTGGAGGTCACCGTGGAGCACCTGTCCGGCAAGGAGGCCATCGAGCTGGTCCGCAGCCGCCACGCGCTGGAGTGAGATACAAAAGGAGGTCCCTGCCCACAACGGGCAGGGACCTCCTTTTGTTATTTCCGCTTTCCGCAGCTCTGGCCACAGGAGGCACAGTCTCCACCGCAGCCTCCGCCGCAGCAGCCGCACTCGCCCCGGAGCTGTCGCCGGATGTGGC
This sequence comes from Intestinimonas sp. HCP28S3_D6, assembly GCF_052065695.1. Classification (NCBI taxonomy): domain Bacteria; kingdom Bacillati; phylum Bacillota; class Clostridia; order Eubacteriales; genus Intestinimonas; species Intestinimonas sp. HCP28S3_D6. Next base: position 16,712 of record NZ_JBQHTM010000030.1, on the reverse strand, counting down.
GGACCAGGTAGACCGCCGCCCACAGGATGAGCAGGGCCACGGCGGCATAGATGACGTATTTCATAGTCTCTCCTTTCAGCCCACGATGAGGCTGCCGATCTGGTAGACCAGGAAGGAGCCAATCCAGGCGGCGCACAGCTGCCAGCCGATGGAGGCCAGGGTCCACTTCACAGAGTTCATCTCCTTGCGGATGGTGGATACTGCCGCCACGCAGGGGACATAGAGCAGCACGAACACCAGGAAGGAGTAGGCGGCCAGGGAGCTCTGGAAAGTGCCGCTCAGAGCGGCGGCAATGGTGGCGCCGCTGGCGGTCATGGAGAAGCCGTAGAACATGCTCATGGAGGACACCACCATCTCCTTGGCGATGAGGCCGGAGAGGAGGGCCACCGCCGCCTGCCAGGTACCAAAGCCCATGGGGGCGAAGACGGGCGCCAGGAAGGAGCCGATGTGGCCCAGGATGGAGTACTCCGCGTCGGACACCATGCAGAAGGCGCCGTTCTCCAAGCCGAAGGTCTGCAGGAACCACAGCAATACGCTCATAGCCAGGATCAGTGTGCCCGCCTTGATGAGGAAGCCCTTCACCTTCTCCCACACGTGGAGGCTGATGTTCTTCAGGGTGGGCAGCCGGTAGGGGGGCAGCTCCAGCACGAAGGCGGCGGGCTCACCCTTGAACACCAGCTTCTTGAGCAGGATGCCGGAGATGATGGCGAAGATCAGGCCCAGGAAATAGAGGGAAAACACCACCAGTCCGCCGTACTTGGGGAAGAAAGCGGCGGTGAGCAGGCCATACACCGGCAGCCGGGCGGAGCAGGACATAAAGGGCACCAGCATGATGGTCATGCGGCGGTCCTTCTCGTTCTCCATGGTGCGGGCTCCCATGACGGCGGGCACGGTGCAGCCGAAGCCCATGAGCATGGGGATGAAGGCCTTGCCCGAGAGGCCGAACCGGCGGAGCAGCCGGTCCATGATGAAGGCCGCCCGGGACATGTAGCCGGAGTCCTCCAGGAAGGACAGAAAGATAAACAGGATGGCAATCTGGGGCAGGAAGGTAAGTACGCCGCCTACGCCGGCGATGACGCCGTCCACCAGCAGGGCCTCCACCCAGGGGGCGGTACCGGCTACGGCCAGAACCCCGCGGACCCACTGGGCAAAGCAGTCGCTGATGAGGAAGTCCACCCCGTCGGACAGGATCTGTCCGGGTCCGAAGGTGAGGGCGAACATGGCCAGCATCATCAGTAGGAAGACGGGGATGGCCAGGAACTTGTGGGTGACGATGGAGTCGATCTTGTCGGAGAGGGTCAGGGCATCGTGGGGCTGGCCCTTCACCACCGCCGCGCTCACCACCTTCTGGATGAACTGATACCGGCTGTCGGCGATGAGGGTCTCCCGGTCGCCCAGGACATAGGCGCTCTCGTAGTCCCGGCAGATGGCCTCCAGCTTCTCCTTGGTCCTGCCATCCAGGCCCAGGGCCTTCTCCACCAGGGAATCTCCCTCGATGAGCTTGATGGAGGCCCAGTGGGCGGGCATGCCCACCTCATAGGCCTTGTCGTGGATGAGCTCACCCACCTGGTGGTGGATGCGGTGGGTGTAGTCGTCGTAGAGGTCGTCGGGCTCCACCGTCACGCCGATGTGCATCTGCCGGTGGGCCACCCGGAGCATCTCCTCCACGTTCTTCCCCGACCGGGCGGTGATGGGGATCACCGGCACCCCCAGCTGCTGGGAGAGCTTCTCGACGTCGATGCGGTCTCCGCGCTTCTCCACCTCGTCCATGAAGTTGAGGGCAATGACCATGGGGCGCTCCAGCTCCAGGAGCTGGGCGGTGAGATAGAGGTTGCGCTCGATGTTGGTGGCGTCGATGATGTCGATGATGGCGTCGGGGTGCTCCCCCACGATGAAGTCCCGGGCCACGATCTCCTCCATGGAGTAGGGGGAGAGGGAGTAGATGCCCGGCAGGTCCACGATGGTCACCGACTTGCCATCCACCGAAGCCTTACCCTCCTTCTTCTCCACCGTCACGCCGGGCCAGTTGCCCACGTACTGGTTGGAGCCCGTGAGGGCGTTGAAGAGGGTGGTCTTGCCGCAGTTGGGGTTGCCCACCAGGGCCAGCTTCATCTCACGGGTGTCGTGGCTGGCGTAGTCGGGCACACCGCCGTGGTGCTCCTTCTCGTGGGCGTGGTCGGCCTCCATTTTCTTCTGGGTGGCCGCGTCCGGCGCCTTCTGCACTGCCTGCCGCCGCCGGCTGCGCTCCTGCCGCCGGGCGTTGGCCTCCTCCTCGCTGGTGGTCACCTCGATCTGGGCCGCATCCTCCTTCCGGAGAGAGAGCTCGTAGCCCCGGATGTTCACCTCGATGGGGTCGCCGAAGGGCGCCACCTTCCGCACCGTCACCGTGGTGCCGGGGGTGAGCCCCATGTCCACCAGCCGGCGCTTTACCGGCCCCTTGTCACTGCCTACCTTGAGGATGACTGCGCTGTGGCCCGGTTCCAGGTCCATCAGCGTGCCCCTCTTGTTCACCGTCTCTGCCGCCATCTCTAACTCCTTGCCTCCACTGTCCATCGGGGCTAATATTTCGTCCGCGAAGGATTAGTCTTGTCAAACTTCTTCTGTTCTTTAATACTACTACGTCCCCCAGGGGAAGGCAAGTCTAAATATCGCCCTCTAAAATGGTAGGTTTTGTTCACTTGGCACAACTTTCTACCAAAATTTATGTTAACTAATCTCGCCCTCCTTTCTTGACGAAAGGGGGCGGGTTGGATAAAATAGAACAGAAATCTATCCCAAGGAGGGACGCCATGAGCATGAGAAAAAAGCTCACCACACTGCTGACGGTCCTGGCTCTGCTGTACGCCCTGACCCTCACCGCCTTTGCCGCCGGTCCCAACGGGACCCTCTCCGTACAGCTCTACAGCTGGAACCAGCGCACCTACACACCGGCCTCCGCAGAAGTGGTGAAGCTCACCCTCAACGGCGACCCCCTGACCGGCGACGTCCCAGCCATGATCCGGGACGGCCGGACCCTAGTCCCCATCCGCCTGGTGGGTGAGGCCCTCCAGGCCCAGGTCCTCTGGGTCCAGCAGACGGGACAGGTCATTCTCACCAAGGGCGAGGATGTTATCGTCCTCACCCTGGACAGCGCCACCGCCATTGTCAACGGCGTGTCCACCCCCCTGCCCGACGGCGTCCCCGCGCAGGTGGTGACCTACGACGGCGCCGACCGCACCATGATTCCTCTGCGCTTTGTCTCCGAGGAGCTGGGCGCCCAGGTGGAGTGGGACCAGGCCACCTATACCGCCCATCTGACGGCCCAGCTCACCGAGACCACCCCCGAGCCCCCCACCCAGGAGCCTGAGACGCCGGTCCAGGATCCCCAGGAGCCGGAGGGCCCCATTCCCGGTGAGGACATCGCCCGGATCACCGGTATGAGCTGGAGTGCCGGCACCCTCACCATCACCACCGACCAGGCACCCAACTGCAAGGTCACCGATCTGGGCAGCCGGGTGGCCATTGACTTTCTCGACACCACCCTGTCAGAAGACTTTACCGACTGTGAGGTAGTTGACCCCTATCTTGCCGATGTACGCTATGCCCAGCATGGAGCTGAATTCTACCCCGGCAGCGAATACACCGTGCGTTTTGTTCTGGATCTGACCTCCGGGACCACTGCCACCGGCAACCTGACCATCACCACCACCCTCACCGGCGTCAGCATCACCACCCACGGCGCTCCCCAGGTCACCCCCACCGTCTCCATCGTCCCCCGGGACTACACCATTGTCATCGACCCCGGCCACGGCGGGGACCGGCCCGGCGCCTGTTATGAGGACATCATGGAGAAGGACATCGACCTGGCCGTCTCGCTGAAGCTGGTCTCCATCCTTCAGAACCAGGGCTTTCAGGTCATCATGACCCGCTCCACCGATGTGGAGATCGGTCTGTATGAGCGGGCCGACCTGGCCAACGCCGCCGGCGCCGACGTCTTTGTCTCCCTTCACTCCAACGCTGCGGAGAACCGCCCTGACTACCAGGGCATCTATACATATTACCACCCTTCCAGCAACCGGGGCGCCCGGCTGGCTCAAGCCATCCAGACTCCCCTGTGTCAGATCACCGGCGGCATCGACCGGGGCATCAAGGACGCCGACTTCGTGGTGCTGCGGGAGACCGATATGTGCGCAGTGCTGGTGGAGATGGGTTTTATGACCAACCATGAGGAGCTCATGAACCTGACCAGTGACAGCTACCAGCAGCTTCTAGCCCAGGGCATCGCCCAAGGCATCGTGGACTATCTGACCGCGGAGGCCCAGACGGCGAACGCCTGACGTTTCCCGGATAAATGAAACAAGCGTGGACGCTCGGCGTCCACGCTTGTTTTTTGTTTGCGTCAGGGCAGGAGCCAAACTACTACGCCCAGCACTACCAGGCCGATCACATTGGCCAGGGTGAAGATCCCCAGGTAGCGCATGGGCTTTGCCCCCTCGGTGCGGATATAGAGCTTGAAGGAGATGAGGCTGGCCAGGGAGGCGATAAGGGTGCCCAGGCCACCCACGTTGGTACCCACCAGCAGGCCCTTCCAGTCCTCGGTAAAGGTGGAGAGCAGCACGGCGGCGGGCACATTGCTGATGACCTGGCTGGCCAGGGCGGAGGTGACCACTGTGTTCCAGTCCATGAGGCCGGTGAGGAAGGTCCGCACCGCCCCGATCCGGCCCAGGTTGCCGGAGAAGACGAAGAAGCACACGAAGGTACACAGCAGGGCGTAGTCCACCCGGGGGAAGAGGTGCCGGGCGAAGAGGGCCGCCGCCACGATGACCACCGCCAGCAGGGCGGGCCAGGGCAGCACATGAAAGACAGAGAGGAGACACAGTACAAAGAGGAGGAGCATCAGCTTGAGCTGCCCCGGTTTGCCGATGCCACCGGCGTCCATGAAGTCCACCCGGATAATGTCCCCACTGGTGGTGCCAGCAGCCAGCACCAGGCCCACCAGGCTCACCGCCGTCAAAGGCAGGACGGCGGCGAAGAAGGCGCCCATGGGGATGCCGAACCGGGAGCAGAGGAAGAGGTTCTGGGGGTTGCCCACCGGCATGGCCATGCTGCCCAGATTGGCGGCCACAGTCTGAAGGGTGACGATGTAGGGGAGCTGGGCCTGCCGTCCGGTGAGCTCCAGCACCAGCACGGCAAAGGGTACGAAGGTGATGAGGGAGACGTCGTTGGTGATGAGCATGGAGCTGAAAAAGGGCAGCAGCACCAGGGCCAGGGCCAGGAAGCGGAACCGCTTCTCCCCCGCCAGGAGCCGCCGGGCCATCAGGTCAAAGAGCCCGCAGTCCTGGAGCCCGGCCACCACCAGCATGAGACAGAAGAGAAGCGCCAGCACCCGGTAGTCCACATAGTCGGCATAGCCGCCGTCAGGGGGCACCAGGAACATGGAGACCACCGCACACAGGAAGGCGATGCACAGCACCGCCTCCTTTTTGACGAATGCTTTCACTTGGTCTCTGCCCCCTTAGAAGAGACCGGTGATGACGCCGTTTTCGTCCACGTCGATGTTCTCGGCGGCGGGGACCTTGGGCAGGCCGGGCATGGTCATGATATCACCGGTGAGCACCACCACGAAGCCGGCGCCGGCGGAGACCTTCACCTTCTGCACCTTGATCCGGAATCCGGTGGGGGCGCCCAGCTTGCCGGCGTCGTCGGAGAGGGAGTACTGGGTCTTGGCCATGCACACGGGGAGGCCGCCGTAGCCCAGCTCGGTGAGGCGCTGTAGCTCCTTGGCGGCGGCGGGGGCGTAGTCCACCCCGTCGGCGCCGTAGACCTTCTTGGCCACGGCCTCGATCTTGCCGGTGAGGGGGGCGTCGCTCTCATAGGCGAAGCGGAAGCTGGGCTTCTCCTCATCGATGATGCGCAGGACCTCCCGGGCCAGCTCCTCGCCGCCGGCGCCGCCCTTGCCCCACACCTGGCTCAGGGCCACCCGGACGCCGTATTTCTCACAGGCCGTGCGGATCATGGCGATCTCGGCCTCGGTGTCGCTGTCGAACTGGTTGATGGCCACCACGGCGGGCAGGCCGTACACCTTGGTGATGTTCTCCACGTGCTTGAGGAGGTTGGGTAGTCCCTTTTCCAGAGCGGAGAGGTTCTCCTTGGCCAGGTCGGCCTTGGGGCAGCCACCGTGGTGCTTCAGGGCCCGGACGGTGGCCACGATGACCACTGCGTCGGGGGTGAGCCCCGCCGCCCGGCACTTGATGTCCAAAAACTTCTCCGCGCCCAGATCGGCGCCGAAACCGGCCTCTGTGACCACATAGTCCCCCAGCTTCAGGGCGGTGTCGGTGGCGGACACGGAGTTGCAGCCGTGGGCGATGTTGGCGAAGGGGCCGCCGTGGATGAAGGCGGGGGTGTGCTCCAGGGTCTGGACCAGGTTGGGCCGGATGGCGTCCTTCAGCAGGGCGGTCATGGCACCCTGGGCCTTCAGGTCGGAGCAGTACACCGGGTCGCCGGCGCGGTTGTAGGCCACCACCATGCGGCCCAGCCGGGCCTTCAGGTCCATGAGGTCGGAAGCCAGGCAGAGGACTGCCATGATCTCGCTGGCCACCGTGATGTCGAAGCCATCCTCCCGGGGGACGCCGTTGACCTTGCCCCCCAGGCCGCAGACGATGTTGCGCAGCTGCCGGTCGTTCATGTCCACACACCGCTTCCAGGTGATGCGGCGGACGTCAATGTCCAGGGCGTTGCCCTGCTGGATGTGGTTGTCCAGCATGGCGGCCAGCAGATTGTTGGCGGCCCCGATGGCGTGGAAGTCGCCGGTGAAGTGGAGGTTGATGTCCTCCATGGGCACCACTTGGGCATAGCCGCCGCCGGCGGCGCCGCCCTTGATGCCGAAAACCGGCCCCAGGGAGGGCTCCCGCAGGGCCAGGATGGCCTTCTTCCCCAGCCGGTGGAGGGCGTCACCCAGGCCCACGCTGGTGGTGGTCTTGCCCTCGCCCGCCGGGGTCGGGTTGATGGCGGTCACCAGGATGAGCTTGCCCTTCCGGGGGACATTCCGCAAGGCCAGGGTGTCCACCTTGGCCTTGTACTTGCCATAGAACTCCAGCTTGTCCTCGTCCAGGCCCACCTGCTGGGCGATCTGAGCGATGGGCAGCATCTCCGCCGCCTGAGCGATCTCAATATCCGTTTTCATACTTCCGACCCCTTTCTCTCTTCTCCTCATTTATGGATTCAGCAGGGCCGCCGCCGCGGTCCCCACCAGATTGGCGTCCTCGATCTGACGGAACACCATGTGCCGGCCCAGGGCGCCGGTGATGTAGCTGCCGCACAGCCGTTCCAGCTTGCCCCGGAACAGGTGTCCTTTATAGAAGGTAGAGCCCTCCGCCACCACGCAGGCGGGGCGGTGGATGTGCTGCCCGGCGCCGGTCTGGAGGAGGATGCCAGCCAGGTTGGCGCACACCAGCCGGGCGGAGCGTTCCACAATGCGGTCAATGATGGTATAGACCGCCTCCCGGTCGTCCTCGCCGTCACAGGCGGCGGCCAGGAGATTGTCTCCGTAGGGCCGGGCGGTGAAGGTATCGGTCTGGACCATGGTGAGGCCCTCCAGGCCGGTCAGGAAGGCGTTGAGCTTGTCGGAAAAGAGGCCGTCGGCCGCGCCCTGCCGCAGAGCCCGCCACACCAGCTCACCCTGATAGCGGCCGGAGACCATCTTCTCATAATGACACAGGCCGGGGTCCACGCTGTTCTCATCCAGCGCCTTGTCAAAGGCGCTCAGAGGCGCACCGTCAAACCGGGCCGACTCCATATTGATGAGCATGGTGTCCTGGTCCCAGGGGGTGGTCACCTTGCCCAGGTGCTCCCGCTTTTCCACATAGCAGGTGTTGACGCCGGTGCCGTAGATGAGGCCGATGTATCCGTCAAAGCGCTCCTCTCTGAGAGCGGCCACACCTCCCAGCAGAGCGGCCACCGTATCGTTGAGGACCACGAAGGTGACCCCCTCGGCCCCTTTGGCAGCCAGGGCGGCGGAGATATCACGGCCCAGCTCCTTGTCCTTGGAGCCGGAGATCTGGACCTGCTTGGAGATGTTGAGGACCTTGCCGTCCCGGTTGGGCAGGATCTCGGCGGCGTAGGAGAAGCACAGCCCCACCCGGCGGCTGCGGTTGGTTAGGGGGAGGACAGCGTCGGAGACCTCATCCACAAAGGTCTCCCAGGTAATGGGGGCCTGGGAACCAGGCATGGGGAAGACCCGCAGGTCCTCCACCACCGGCCCCTGAGCCGTGATGGTGACCAGGCCGATGCGGAAATTGGTACCGCCGGCGTCGATGACGATGGTTGGAGTATCCTTGGGGATATCCCCGTCCAGGGACAGATAGGTGGGGAGCATCATCATCCAGGCCTCCGGGTCCCCCCGGAGCCCCTTTTCCATGTCGGCCTGAAAGGCCCTGGCACAGGCATCCACGTCCACTAGCGCCGGGTCCAGGCCGTATTTGCGCAGAAATGCCTCCGTTTTGCCGACGATATCGGCCATATGGCTCACCTCTCTCTATGATTTGGCGGGTCGACCCGCCCTTGTGATAAAAAGAGACAGGGCAGGCTTTCTCTTCCTGCCCTGTCCCTTATTGTACCATAATCCCGTGCCGCTGCACAGTCCTTTGGTAAAAGTCCTTACTTCTTGGCCAGATACTTACGCATATCCAGAGCGCAGGCGAAGAGGATGATAGCGCCCTTGATGAGATACTGGAGGTTGGGGTCCACCTTCATCATGGTCAGGCCGATGAAGATGAGGCGGAGCATCAGCACGCCGATAACAATGCCGCGGATCTTACCGATGCCGCCGACGAAGGAGACGCCGCCGATGACGCAGGCCGCGATGGCATCCAGCTCGTAGTTGAGGCCGGTGTTGGCGGTGTTGGAGCCGATGCGGGCGCCCTCGATGAAGCCGGTGAAGCCGTACATGGCGCCGGCCAGGGCGAATACCATCATAGTGGTGAGGAATACGTTGACACCGGAGACCCGGGCGGCCTCTTCATTGGCGCCCAGAGCGAACATGTTCTTACCAAAGGTGGTCTTGTTCCAGATGAACCACATGATGGCGGTGAGAATAATGGCAAACCACACGTAGTTGGGGATAGCGGTACCGCCGATGCTCAGGATGGAGCCCTTGACGAAATCGGTGTAGGAGGCATCCAGGTTGGAGATGGCCATGCCCTTGTTGTTACCGGCCTGGACATACAGCAGCAGGATCGTGTAGACGATGAGCTGGGTGCCCAGGGTGACAATGAAGGGGTGGAGCTTGAACTTGGCCACGAAGAAGCCGTTGAAGCAGCCAAAGGCGGCGCCGATGATCATAGCGATGGGGATGACGGCCCAGATGGGCAGGGTTCCCATGTCAGGCCACATCTTGTTGGCCAGGTTGGCGGTGCTCTGGAGCAGGGAGGCCGAGACGCAGGCGGTCAGGCCTACGATACGGCCGGCGCTCAGGTCGGTGCCGGTCAGGACGATACATCCGGCGATACCCAGGGCGGCGGGCAGATAGGCAGCCGTCTGGGAGATGATATTGATGATGGAAGTGGCCTTGAGGAAATTCTCGTTGGAAATGGCGATGTAAATGACGGCCAGCAGCATCAGGATGATGAGGGCGTTGTTGAGGATCAGATCCCCGATCCGCTTGGCATCCCAAGTCTGCTTTTCCAGGGTCTTGGTCTGGTTACTCATTGCTCGGTTCCTCCCCTTTACACATATTTCGCGGCCAGGGTCAGGATCTCCTCCTGGCTGGTGTTCTTGGCGTCTACCTCGCCGGCCAGCTGGCCGCCGGACATGACCAGAATACGGTCACACACGCCCAGCAGCTCCGGCATCTCGGAGGAGACCATGATGACTCCCTTGCCCTGGTTGGCCAGGTCGATGATCAGCTCGTAGATCTCATACTTGGCGCCCACATCGATGCCGCGGGTGGGCTCGTCCAGCAGCAGCACCTCCGGCTTGGTGAGGAGCCACCGGCCGATGATGACCTTCTGCTGGTTGCCGCCGGAGAGGGACCGGATCTGGGTGGACTGGCTGGGGGTCTTGATGTGCATGGCCTGGATGGCCCAGTCGGTGTCCTCCCGCATCTTTTTGTCGCTCAGGCAGATGCCGCCCATGAGGTAGCTCTTCAGATTGGAGATGACGGTGTTCTCCTTGATGTCCCGGATGCCGAAGATACCGGTGGCCCGGCGCTCCTCGGTGAGGAGGGCAAAGCCGTTTTTGATGGACTCCCGGGGCGTGCGGTTCTTGATCTCCTTGCCATGGAGCTTGATGGTGCCACTGCCCTTGGTCATGGCCCCGAAGAGGTTCTCCAGTACCTCGGTGCGGCCAGAGCCGTCCAGACCGGCGATGCCAAGAATCTCGCCCTTCCGCAGCTGGAAGGAGGCGTCCTTCAGGCGGGTGTACTTGCCGGAGAGGTGCTGCACGTCCAGGATGACCTCGCCGGGCTCGTTGGTCTTGGGCGGGAAGCGGTTGGTGAGCTCACGGCCCACCATGAGCCTGATGATCTCATTCATGGTGAGCTCCTTGGCCGGCCGGGTGGCCACCCAGGTACCGTCACGCATGATGGTGACATCGTCGCTGATACGGAGGATCTCCTCCATCTTATGAGAGATATAGATGATACCGCAGCCCTTGTCCCGCAGCATGTTGATGATGCGGAACAGGTGCTCCACCTCAGTCTCCGTCAGGGACGAGGTGGGCTCATCGAACACAATGATCTTGGAGTCGTAGGACACCGCTTTGGCGATCTCCACCATCTGCCGCTGAGAGACGGGCATGGTGGACATGATGGTCTTGGGGTCCACGTTCACTTCCAGCTGCTCAAAGATTTCCTTGGTACGCTTGGCCATGGCCCGTTCGCTGACCATGATGCCGCCCACCTTGGGATAGCGGCCCAGCCACAGGTTGTCCATGACGCTGCGAGTCAGGGCCTGGTTGAGCTCCTGGTGCACCATGGCTACACCGTTCTCCAGGGCCTCTTTGGAGCTTTTGAAGTTGACCTCCTTACCATCCAGGATGATGGTGCCGCTGTCTCTGGAGTAGATGCCGAAGAGACACTTCATTAGGGTGGATTTGCCTGCGCCGTTCTCGCCCATGAGGGCGTGGACGGTGCCGGGCCGGACCGTCAGGTGAACGTTGTCCAGTGCCTTGACGCCGGGAAAGGATTTGCTGATATCGCGCATTTCCAGCAGTACCGGCTGATCCATATGCTTCCTCCTCCTTTTCCGATTCTCTCCTCAGAGCTTCTGCTTCAAGCGCACCCTCCCACGGCCGGACCGCGTAGAGGAGGCGTCTCAAGCAGGCGCTCCGGAGTGAGCAGAAACGGGGGGGGCCGCCCCCCGCGCCCCCCCCCCCCCCCCCGCTCGTCTTTCTTGTTTCTTGGGGCCGATCGAGCGTGCGCTTCGATTTACTCGGCAGTGTAGAGGCCGTAAGGCACGCGGATCTTGGCCACGTCGGTGTCCACGATGTAGCCGCCGGCATCGTCAATACCATCCATCAGAGCGCCACCGTTCTGGATGTTGCCCACCAGAGCGGTGATGGTGCTAGCCATGCCCTCGGCGTCCTGCATCACGGTACCGGTCATCTTGCCCTCGTCGATGGCCTGCTTAGCGGAGTCAATGGCATCCACGCCGAAGACGGGGATGGTGGTGGAAGCGCCGTCGCCCAGGTTGTAGCCGGCGGTCTGCAGGGAGGAGATGGCGCCCATGGCCATGTCGTCGTTGTTGGCGATGACCAGCTCGATCATGTTGCCGTTGGCCTCGGAGTACTCAGCCAGGATGGTGTCCATGTAAGCCACAGCAGCGGCAGAGGACCAGGTGCCGTTCTGGTCAACCAGGTACTTGGTAGCCACGTCGTCACCGCCGTAGTAGGAGAGAGGCTCCTTGCCAGCCTCGGTCAGGATGGCGTCGGCGTCCTCAACAGCATACTGGGTGCGGTACTCGGCCTCGGCGTTGCCCTCCTGGCCCTTGAACATGACGTAGGAGATCTTGCCGTCGCCGTTGAGGTCCACGGTGTCGAAGTTGGCAACCAGGTAGTCACCAATCATCTTGCCCTGCATGTGGCCGGCCTCGGGGGCATCAGTGCCCACGAAGGCGCAGTTCTCGTAGCTATTCACCACAGCGCTGTCAACCTCGCGGTTGAAGAAGATGATGGGGATACCGGCGGCCTTGGCGGCGTCCACGGCGTTCTGAGCGGCGTCGGGGGAGGAGGTCTCCACGATGTTGACGATCAGCAGGTTGGCGCCGTTGGCGATAGCGGTGTTGATCTGGTCGGTCTGCTGGGACTGGTTGCCAGCGCCGTCGTAGTTATCGGGAGTGATGCCCATGGCTTCCAGCATGGTGTCCATGTTGTTGCGGACGCTGGAGATGTACACATCGGAGTAGTTGTAGTAGAAGACGGCTACGTTCAGATCGGAGGCGGCCACGCTGCTGGTCTCAGCGGGAGTGGTCTCGGTGGATCCGGTCTCAGCGGGAGCAGGGGTGCTGCTGGTGCCGCCGGAGCAAGCGGCGATGCTCACACACATAGCGCCAGCCAGGAGCAGAGCAGACAGCTTTTTCATTTTCATGTAAAAATCCTCCTTGATTTTTGTTTGGCAGCTCTTTTGGAGCTTTACCACGATCATCATACCATGAAATCCCGGAAAAGGCCATATCAAAAATCACCTCTTTCCATAAATAATCTATTTTTTGCTTTTTGAGCTTTGGCACTTTTATGCAAAATACTCAATAGGTTTCTGGTAGAAAAGCCGAAAGGGCCTTACCAGGCCTTTTGGATGTACATCGGGATTCGTATGGTGTTATTTTCCATATCTTCCATATCGGATGGCTCCTCTCCAACGCCCAGGGTCCGGGCCAGCTGGAAGATGGCCGCCCCGTGGGCAGAGTAGTCCATAACCACGGTGCCCAGCAGCCTTCCACCCTCTACCGCCTCCAGACCCTGGGGCGTGCCGTCGATGCCCACGATATTGTGGAAGTCCAACCCCAGACGGTCCACCGCGTCGGCGGCCCCCAGGGCCATGTCGTCGTTGTTGCAGAGGATGAGCTCCAGATCCACCCCCTCCAGCAGCCAGGACTCGGTGAGGGCATCGGCCTGGCTACGTTCCCAGTTGGCGATACCGCTCTCCACCCGCTCCAGCGGGACACCGGCATCCCGCAGAGTCTGGACCGACACCTCGGTACGGATCATTGCGTCCTGGTGGCGGCTCTCCCCCTCCAGCATGGCGTACTGGAGGATGCCGTCTCCGTTTTTGTCCAGGGCGGCGGGGTCGCTCTCCCACAGCTCCAGCACGATCTGGGCCTGAAGCTGGGCGGACTGCCGGGCGTCAGAGCCCACGTAGTAGACCTTCTCCCAGCTCTCCAGGTCCTCCCGGACCGGTTCCCGGTTAAAAAAGACTACCGGCACATCGGCTTCCCGGGCCTTGCCGATGACCCGGGCGGCATCGGTGCGGTCCACAAGATTGACGCATAACACATCATAGCCCAGGGAGAGAAAGCGGTCGATCTGCTCATTCTGGGTATTTTGGTTCTCCTGAGCGTCGGATACCGTGAGCTGGACCCGTTCACCGCTCTCCTCGCTCCAGGCCTGGGCCGCGGCCTCCATGGCCTGGGTCATGTTGGTAATATAGGTGTCCGTGCCCTTGTAGACCGCCACACCAATACGCAGGGTCTCCTCCTCTCCGCTCCCCCTGTGAGCGCAGGCGGTCAGACACAGCAGCACCGCCGCCAGCAGCGCGCATACTCGTCTTTTCACAGTGCGTCCTCCTTCCGCTTTACGCCACCGGGAACAGGATCTGATCCATAGGATCGGTGAACATATTCTCTGCGGTGACGGTGTAGCAGTCCAGGTTCTGGTCCTCCGGCTGCGCCCCGTCCAGAGCCTCCAGAACGCTGAGGAGGCTCAGATAGCCAGCGTCGTAATCGCTCTGGACCACCAGCGCCGCCGCCGTACCCTCCTCTAAGCTGCTCAGGATGCTGTTGGAGGTGCCGAAGCCGTACACCGGCCCGCCCCAGGCACAGAGGGCCTCGGTGGTCCCGGGCTCCAGGGCCACCACGGGCTGGCCGTTGGGCTCGGGCAGCATCTCCACGGACGATGCCATCACCGTTCGCCACACCACACCCCGTTCCTGGAGCCGTTCCTCCAGACCGCGGCACCGGCGCAGAGCGGTCTCTCCCTCCTGGCCGGTCAGGATCACCGCGCAGGAGGAGGTACCGCTGTCGGCCACGGCGTCAGCCAGCCGCCGGCCCATCTCCTCTGGGGAGGCTGAGATCGTGCATGTCCCATCCACATTGGGCAGGTCGGGCCCCACCACGGTCACCGCCAATCCCTTCGGCGCCTCCTGAAGGGCTCCCGCCAGGGCTTCCCCGTCCACTGGGACCAAAATCACACCGTCCAGCTCCCCTTCCCACTCCCGGCGCAGCTGCTCCGCCTGCGCTGTCCCGGCTGGGCCGTCATACCGGAAAACATAGCGCACATCCACATTGTGCTCCCGGGCCGCCTTGTCCACACCCAGGCGGAAGTTCTGCCAATAGGACTCCCCCTCGCCGTCCAGCAGCACGGACACCCGCCGGATCTCCGGCTGTCCGCTCCCGAGGACGTCCTGGATGAGCATCACGGCCAGAGCTGCCACCAGCACCAGCAGCACTCCAATAAACACATGGCGCTCATTTTTTCTCATCATGTGTCCTCCATTTCCCCGTAGGGCACGGCCGGCAGGTGCAGTGTGACTACGGTCCCCTCGTCAGGCTCCGACTGGATGGTGACGCCGTAGTCCGCCCCAAAGTAGAGCCGGATGCGCTCCTGAACATTCCTGAGCCCGATGCCAGAGCCCCGTTTGCTGCCCGTCTGGGCTCCAGGCTGGGGAGATGCCGTGAGCAACCGCTCCACCACGTCGGGGGGCATCCCCAGACCGTTGTCCGAGACGGTGATGGTCAGGTCTTTCCCGTCGGTTTCCGCCCGGATGTCGATGAGGCCGTCCCCGTCCATGAAGTCCATGGAGTGGTAGATGGCGTTCTCCACGATGGGCTGCACTACCAGCTTGATGGTGGTGAGGTTGGCCGCCTCCTCCGGGCACGTGATCTGATAGTGGAACTTGTTCTTGTAACGCATCTCCTGGATGAGGAGGTAGTTGCGCACATGTTCCAGCTCGTCCCGGACGGGGATGATGTTGCGTCCCTTGGAGAGGCTGATGCGGAAGAACCGTGCCAGAGCAGTGACCACCCGGATGGCGTCCTCCCGCTGTCCGTTCTCGATCATCCACACGATGATATCCAGGGTATTGTAGAGGAAGTGGGGGTTGATCTGGGCCTGGAGGGCGTTGAGCTCACTCTTCTGCTTGGCCTCATGCTCCCGGACCATGTCAGCAGTGAGCTGGCGCAGTCGCTCCACCATGTTCTGGATGGCCGTCCCCAGCTCCCGGGTCTCGGCGGTGCCGCCCACATAGATGGTGGGGTGCTCCGCCCCCTCTTCTACTTCACCCACCGACTCCCGCAGCCGCCGCAGAGGCTCAGTAATCTTCCGGGAGAGAAGCACATTCATAAGGATAAGCAGCTCCACATAGGCGCAGATGATGACCACCAGGAAGGGGAGCGTCTGCTGGAGGCTCATGGTAAAGCCGGGGCGCTCCACCACACCCACCACCTTCCAGCCGGTGTAACCCACGCTCTGAACGATGACGGAGCGGCGGCTACCCTCCCACTCCTCAACATAGATGCCGTCCGCCCGGGCGGCGGCCTGGATGCTGTTTTCCCGCACCCGGCCTGTGGCAATGAGGGTGCGCTCCGGGTGGTAGATCAGGTTGCCCGCGCCGTCCACCAGATAGACATAGCCGCTGCCGGAGAGCTTCACGCTCTGGAAGAGGGCGGTGAGGGCACTGTACTTCAGATCGATGAGAAGAACACCCAGCTGGGTGCCGCCCCCTCGGGTGAGCTCCACAGCGCAGGAAAGGGAAATCACCCACTTATAGTTGCCCGCCCCGTCGGCAAAGAGGGTCTGGATGGCCGGCACCCCGAAGTGGAGATTTTCCGTCTGGGACATGGCTGCGGTGAACCACGCCTCTCCTGTCACATCCACGTCCTCCTTCACCTTGGCCGCCGGTGCGGTGGCCACCAGCTCCCCGTTTCCGGTAAAAAGAGCCACATTCTCCACATAGTCGCTGTATGTGTCGTAGAGGAGCCGGATCTTATCTCCCACCCCTTCCCGCTCCAGGTCGGTATTTTTCACCACATTATAACAGATGGAGTCGGAAAGGCGGATCATATCTCTCAAATAGGTGCTCAGTGACTGGTTGACCTGGCTGACCAAAATCTGGTTTTCCTCCTGGATGGCATCATCCATCTGCCGGGAGAACCGGGCATACAGGGTCAGGCAGGTGAGCAGCACCGCCACCAGAGCGCTGACGGTAAAAGAGGCGAACATCACATACCGGATGCTGCCCCTGGAAAACCGGAGCTGGAGCCGTTTTGTCATCTCTCCCACGCCATTGCCTCCTTTTGTCGTCCGCACCGCCCGTTGTGGAAAAGGGCGGCCGCCATCCCGGCGGCTCACCGCGCCGGCAACAGGCGACCGCCCCTTCGGAGCATCTCTTACTTGCGGAATTGCGACGGTGACACGCCGAACCGCTTCTTGAACACGTAGCTGAAATAGTTGGGCTCGTCGTAGCCCGCCCCAAAAACGGCTCCGCCGTTTCCGGGGAACCCCACTTCTTCTCTTCCTCGGCGGAA
>NZ_JBQHTM010000029.1:0-45176 GCF_052065695.1 Intestinimonas sp. HCP28S3_D6 | reverse complement strand
TCCGAAAACTCCGTCATGAGCACTCCGTTCGACTTGCATGTGTTAAGCACGCCGCCAGCGTTCATCCTGAGCCAGGATCAAACTCTCAATAAAATGGTATCTAAAGAGCTTTCGCTCTTCAAATCATCTTATTGAAGCTATCCACAAGCTTCAAAGAAATCTTGTCAAGAGCCTTTCAAGTCACTCGACTAGAAAGGACATCCGTCCTTTTCTGGTGCTTCGTGTTTCGTTCTTCACGTTGTTTAATTTACAAGGTACACGCCGCTTTCGCAACAGGTCTTTATTTTACCACATTCCGTGGCGCTTGTCAAGCACTTTTTTCAACCTCTTTCGAAGTTTCCGGAGCGCTCAACTCGTTTGCGTCTTACGCGAACTCATTTATTTTACCAGATCATCGAGTTCTTGTCAAGAACTTTTTTCGAGTCTCAAAGAATTTCTTCTCGTCATCGACCGAATTCAGTACCTCTCGTCAGGCGCTCAGTTAATATATCAGATCATTCCTGTATTGTCAACACCTTTTTTCAAATTTTCCATTTTTTCTTTTCCTGTCCTTTACAGTGGACATCTGTCCGTAAAACCTGCCGTTGCAGATGCCGTCGGATTGTGCTACTCTTTATTTAATATGTTAGGAATCCTTTTCCCATAGCTACCCGTGATTCCCACTGCAAAGCAGGGAGGTCCCATTATGCCAATTAAGATCCCAGACTCCCTTCCCGCCCGCACGACGTTGGAAGGCGAGAATATCTTCGTCATGACAGAATACCGGGCCATGCACCAGGACATCCGTCCACTGAATGTGCTCATTCTGAACCTGATGCCCACGAAGATCGTGACAGAGACCCAGATTCTGCGCAAGCTCTCCAACACCCCTCTTCAGGTGACAGTGGAGCTACTACGCACCTCCAGCTATCAGTCTCACAATACCGACGAGGACCATCTGTCCTCCTTTTATACCACCTTTGACCAGATCCGTAACCGGCGTTATGACGGTATGATTATCACCGGCGCCCCGGTGGAGAATCTGGACTTTACCCAGGTGGACTACTGGGATGAGCTGTGCGGGATCATGGAGTGGTCTAAGACCCACGTCCACTCTACCCTCCATATCTGCTGGGGCGCCCAGGCAGGTCTCTATTTCCACTATGGGATTGAGAAGCGCTCGTTGCCGGAAAAGCTCTTCGGTGTATTCGACCACCGGGTTCTGAAACCCAACTCTCCCCTCTTTCGAGGCTTCGACGACGTCTTTCAGGCCCCCCATTCCCGGTATACCGAGGTCTACGAGAGCGATATCCGGGCCACTCCTGGCCTGGAGCTACTCTCCGTCTCCGGAGACGCCGGCGTCTTCGCAGTGAAGAGTGAGGACTCTCGCCAGTTCTTTATCACTGGTCATCCGGAATATGATCCGGATACCCTGGCCCGGGAGTATTTCCGGGATCGGGATAAGGGACTTCCTATCCATGTACCTTATCATTATTTCCCGGACAATGACCCTTCCCGTCCTCCCATTGTCCGCTGGAGAAGCGCCGGTCAGCTGCTTTATACTAACTGGCTCAATTACTACGTGTACCAGACCACACCCTATGACATTTCTGAGGTTCATTGATTTTACCCCTAAAACGGGTGCTGTCAGCTTTCTACCGACAGCACCCGTTTTTCTGCTTGCAAAGCGCTAGAGAATATATTATACTTCTTTTATGCCCTGTGTGGACATTGGAGCAGGCAGTTTGTAGAAGAATTTTACAGCCTCTAATATGCAGACGTAGTGCAGTTGGTAGCGCGCCTGCTTTGGGAGCACGCGGGGCCCATCCATGAGAGCAAAACCGCAACCCCACAACTCGCTGGGACACTACCAGAAGCGAGAACCATTTCGGCAAAGCCGTTGGTCGAAAAACGGCCAAGACCACATGTAAGACCACAGATAAAACAATTCCATAACCGGGTGTAGCGCAGTTGGTAGCGCGCTTGCTTTGGGAGAATACGCCCGGGCCACCCCACAACTTCATATCCGGGTGTAGCGCAGTTGGTAGCGCGCCTGCTTTGGGAGCGATTCTCCGTCTATCCACGATGGGAACAGCCAAAGCCCGGAACCCCTTGCAACACGGGCATTTGCTGGATTTTGGCAGGTCAGAAAAGCTGGCCAAAAAACCACTTTGACCACATAAATGACCACAGACAGGAAAAGACTTTGAATCGCACGACTTTCGTGCTATAATCATGACAACCAAATATCCGGGTGTAGCCCAGTTGGTAGGGCGCCACATTTGGGAGCGGGTCGCTCCCCCTTCAAGCCGGAAAATACCGTGTCCGCAATCCCTTGATACGCCTGCGATACAGGCACTTCCCCCGCAAGTCGAGGTGGTCAAAAAAACCGCCTGACCACATGTTTGACCACATCTGGCGCAAAACTCAAAACCTAAATCCGGGATTAGCGCAGTTGGTAGCGCGCTTGCTTTGGGAGCAAGATGTCGGGAGTTCGAGTCTCCCATCTCGGACCAAATCAATGTAATCCGAATTTGTTTCCGAGAAGAGATGAATTCGGATTATTTATTTTCTCTCATTGACGCAAACCGTCAAATTTAAAAAATATTGCAGTTGCACTTGACTTTTCTTATCTGGCGTGTAAAAATAGAATACATCTAAGAAAGGAAGTGTAATTATGATTGGTTCCCACAAAAATTTCAGCTTTAACTTGACGCTGATTGACCATGCTATTGTCAATGCTCTGCAAGAAGCGATAGAACATATCATGCCTGAAATCATGAGTGACCATCATTTGTCGGAACGCAATGGATACGGTCAGTTCCGTTGGAATCCAATTATAACTCAGCTCCGCGACAAATGTCAGCACTTGGGGTGGCTGGAATTGAATATCTGCCCACGAGGCGGATGGAAAACTCCCGTATTATTCCATCATTCTTCTGGTTATATTTTCACCCTAATGACTGAGGATACATTTAAAGGGGTTCAGCAGCGCAAAGACAAAGGGAAACATTACTTGTGCGGAGCAGCTTACTTTAACGAAAAACTGGAAGCTCAATATGAACAGTTGGAGTTGTCGCTCCCCGGCGTATCTGCTGACTTAGAAGATTGCGTCTACCGTTCGCAAGAACAGCTCGCACGGGCTATTCATGCTGAGATCGGTGAAATTAAAGGACATATCCTGGTTTTGTTCGATACTTATTGTGATCGACTCATAAGTGTACGAGCGGTCCGCCTTACACATTCCCTTGAAATTTCCAATGAGGAAGAAAACTGGTCTCATTTCATCGGTATGCCTTACGCTGCTGGTTTGAACATTATTCCTCAACAGAATGATACTGAAGACGAGGGAACTCTTGTTGAACTCTTGTAATTAAAGGATTAGTTATTATGCAGAAAGGCAATAGGATTAATAGTGAGCGAATAAAAGAAGCACGTTTATTCAGAAAAATGACCATTGCGGAATTGGCTGAATCCGTTGGAATAAATAAACAAGCAATTTCCCAATTTGAGAACAATAAAACAACACCTGAACCTTTAACGCTTCGAAAAATATCAGAAGCATTGGATTTCCCATATTCATTTTTCTTAGAATATGACAAGCCTTCAACTATTGGTAATACATATTTTCGAGCATTGTACTCCAGTAAGAAGAAGGATTTGGTAGCACAGAAGATTCGAGCTAAATATTTAGTGAAAATTCATTCTGTGCTATCAACTAAAGTAAGATTTAAACCACTTAATCTACCTGTATTCACTGACGGAGAACAACTTTCGATTGAGGAAATCGCACAACGGGTCAGAACTTATTGGGATTTAGGGGATGCTCCAATTCCCAACATGGTCTCACTGTTGGAAAAAAACGGAATTATTGTAGGAGAATTTGCAACAGGCAGCAGAGACATTGATGCCTTCTATCAATATTATGAAGAGAATAATTGTTCGACATATTGCGTCATATTGGGAGCAGATAAAAAAAGTTTTTTCCGCAGACAGTTTAACTGTGCTCATGAATTAGGACATATCATTTTGCACGAACGATATTCAGACTTGAACGAGATTGATAGAGAAGAATTTCGAGAGCGTGAAAATGAAGCGAATGCCTTTGCAGCAGCGTTGTTACTGCCTGCTACTGCTTTTGGTGCTGATGCAGCTATATATCCTAACCGACTTAGCCATTATGTTGCGCTAAAGCAAAAATGGTGTGTATCTGCTATGGCAATGATACTGCGTGCATACTCATTGGGGTATATAACTTCTAATCAGTATTCATACTTGATGCGACAAATGAGTATGAACGGTTATCGTCAGAAAGAGCCATTAGACGATGTGATTGAGTACAAGCATCCTGTTGCGCTCAAGCAAGCGATTAACCTCCTCATGACTAAGGGGAACATGACCAGCCAAGATATTATAGCATTATTTGCTGCAAATAAATTTTCTGTTTCACCTGATGTCATAGAGGAACTATTGAATTTAGAAATTGGAACACTAACTACATATAAAGAACCCTCAAAAATAATTGAGTTTCCAGCAATTCAAAAAGCAGAAGAATAAAAACATATAGATAACAATGGTCAAGTCACATTGCATATACTTTCTCTACTGCCAGTCAGCAATATAAGGGATTTTAGTAGTTCCTATTTCCTCTATAATAATGCAAGGTGTTAATCTTCCATTAAAAATATAATTATTGCACTGCCTCACCTAAACGGCCTCGCTTATACGAGACTTTGGTTGGGTAAGAATAGAAACCTCAGGGTGAGCACATCTTTTTCGTCAACACAAGGAACAGCCCCTGAAATCGAATGATTTCAGGGGCTGTTCTCTTATTCCTTTACCATTTTCTCCCCAACATTGCCGCTACCACCCCATAGTGCTTCTTCACCGTATTCCGTGCCAGGCCGGTTCGTTTGGCGAGGGTCGAGAACTCTGTGACCTCCGGGTGGAAGCGCATATAGTCCCACAGCTTGCGCTGTTTCTTGGTCAGCTTTTCCGGCGGGGCGATGCCCGCAAGCTGCTCCTTGAGATTTTTGCGTTCCTCGTTCATCTCCGTGATCAGCGCCTTGAGTTTTTCCTCGCACTCCTCGCGGGTGTGGGCGTAGACGTTGCGGGAATGCTGTGTCCCGTCCGGCCATATGGGAGAATAGCGTCCCTCAAACAGGTGGTCATTGAGTTCGCTGACGCAGCCGGTGCCTGGTTTTCTTTTCTTCCCCACATAGGGCTGGAAATCCACGATGCCTTTCTGCTCCGGCTCCGCTTCTTCCTGCGGCTCCATCTTGCCAATGCTCCGGTCGATGCTGGCGGCGGCTGCGCGCTGCATATCGCCGGTGATGTGGGTGTAGATGTCCAGCGTTGTCACCGCAGACACATGCCCCAGCATGGCGGAGAGGGTTTTCACATCCATGCCGTTCTCCAGCGCCAGCGTTGCGAAGGTGTGCCGCAGATCATGGAATCTGACACGCTTGCAGTCTGCCCGCTCCAGTATCGTCTGAAGCCGTCTGCGCGCCACGCCGGGTGTGATCGGTCGGTCCGCCTTCACCGGGGACGGAAAAATCCAGCGGGAGTCCACCTTTTTGCGGTATTCCCGCAGCACGGCCAGCACCGCAGGCGGCAGCACCAGCTTTCGGACAGATGCCTTGGTTTTGGGCGGGATGATCTGCAATTCGCCGTTTACCGTGTACGCCTGTTTGTTGACGGTCAGCACGCCGGTTTCAAAGTTCAGATCCTCCCATTGAAGCGCTATCAATTCACCCCGCCGCAGGCCGGTGCAGAGATCCAGCAGGAACAGTTCGTAGTACCCGTCCGCCTGCGCCTGAATGAGAAATTTCTGCAATTCCTCCCGATCCAGCACCTGCATTTCCTTTGCCTTTTTCGGCGGCAGCTTGCAGCCGATGGCGGGGTTTGTACGGAGCAGGTCATCCCGCACGGCCCGTTCCAAGGCGGAGCGGCAGACCGCGTGGCACATCCGCACCATGCGGTCGGAAAGGCCCGCGCCGTATTGCTCCGTCAGACGCTTGCGGCCGTTCTTTTTCAGCCGCCCGTAGAACTGCTGCAAATCATTCTGCGACAATTTGTTCAGCGGGATCTTCCCGATCTCCGGCAGGACATGGTTGTAAATGACGTTTTCGTAGTTGTTCTGTGTGGAGGCGCGAAGCGTCGGCTTGCTGTGGGTTTCATACCAGCAGCACAGCCAGTCTCCGAACAGCATATCCGACTTAACTTTTCGGTCATTCCGCCCCACCATGCTTTCGGTGAGCTGACGCAGCTTCTCCTGACATTCCCGCTTTGTTTTGGCGAGAACATTCTTCGTCTTGGGAAGGCCATTGTCATCATAGCCGATGACAACGCGGCCCTCCCATCGGCCGTCGCCGCGCTGTCTTACGGTGCCGGTTCCGCTTTTCCGTTTCTTTGCCAAGGTCTCAGCCCCTTTCCGAGCAAGTCTTCCATGAAGCCGCCAACGATGCCGCTGGCGGCTTTTTGCATATCCGGTGTGACGTGGGTGTAGGTATCCAGCGTGAAGCTGGCATTGGTATGCCCCAGAATTCCAGACAGGGTTTTGGCGTCCACGCCGCTGGCGATGGCGTGGGTGGCGAAGGTGTGGCGCAGATCGTGAAAGCGAATGTCCGGCAATCCCGCCTTGTGTAAGATCGCTTTCATGTGCGTGTAGGCGCAGTTCGGAGACAGCGGCAGCTCCGGTCGAACTGGGTCTGGGAAGATCCATTGCGTGATCGCATTCTCTTTTCGGCGGCGCAGAATTTCCGCCGTGCTGCGGGGCAGGACGATGGTGCGCTCACCGCTGCGGGTCTTGGTCTTGCCCAGCATATCGACCCCCAGCTTTCGGTTATGAAGGGTGCGGCGCACTTGCAGGACGCCGTTCCGCGCGTCAAAGTCCTGCCACATGAGTCCGCAGATCTCGCCCCGCCGCAGGCCCGTGGTCAGCTCCACGTAGAAGAAGTCACCCCATATCTTGACTTCCCGCACGGCGTCCAGAAATGTGTCCAGTTCTTTGTCGGTCAGGACACGTTTCGGTGCATGGCTTGCCTTTGGCACCGTTGCGCCCACGGTGGGATTTTTAGCGATGATATGCGCGTGGAGGGCGTCCTCCATCGCCTGATGGAAGATGGCGTGGAGGCGGTTGATGGTGGTGTCCGACAGAGCGGAACCAAACCTCGGATGCTCCCTGATCCGGCCGTTCTCTTTCAGCTTTCGATAGAGTTTCTGCACATCCTGCGCTGTCACCAGCGACACCTGCTTGCCGCCGAGCTGCGGCTTGATGTAGTTTTCGATGCAGCTTCGATATCCCGCGAGTGTGCCGGGGCGGACGGTGTTCTCTTTATAGTCCGTCAGCCAACGGTCCAGCCACTCCCCCAGGGTCATGCGACTGTCCTCGGTCAGTTCCACGTCCTGATAGCGTTCGATATTTTGATGGAGCTTTTCCGTCAGTTCTTTTTGTGTATGAGCATAGGCATGCTGGAAGATAGGCGTACCGTTTTTCTTGTGGCCCACCACGATACGGCCCTCCCAGCGGCCATCCTCTCGCTTGCGCACCATGCCGTCACCGGCAGGTCTTCGCTTTGTCATTTAATCCTCCTGTTCCGCCGGATGGCAGATGTGTTCTTCTTCCTCCCGTTCGAAGGAGTAGAGCCCGTCTGCCTCCAACTCTTTTGCCATGCCCCACGCCAGCTTGAAGCCAGCCGTGAAGCTCATCAGCTTGGATTTAACCAGCAGTGTGTTTTGTGCGTCCAGCAGCCGTAGCAGCTTTCTGCGCCCCGTGGCGTCCATGTCCCGCCGCAGTTCCGCTTGGGCGTATTCGATCTGCTCGGCCAACTCTGGATACTCCTGACGGTTGAAACGCTTTTGCAGGGCTTTCATGTAGTCGTACATTGCGGCACCTCCTTTTGGTAACCACAACACATACCACAACCCGGCGCACAAAGCTACTGTTTTCTGAAATGTTTCTTTGACTATTGCGGCGCAAAAACTGAACACCTCGACCCGCTTTACATATGGAATTTCATTGAAAATCCCTGTTGCTGCTCCAACTCATGGTCATCCGGCTTGTGGCCGAGGGCGACGCGCTTTTGCCGCAGCTGCGCCAGCCGCTTGCGGTCGATTTGGACGCCGTTGGCAGCGGGAGCCGGGGCGTTGTCCCGAAAGATATTTCCCATGTGGTAGAGCAGCCGGGTGGCTGACAGCAGGATAGAGGGCGGCTCCTGTTCGCCGCGCTCCATGCGTTTCATGAAAAATTCCGCGTAGGCATGGCCGTTATCCCGCGCCGCCGCGAACCATTCGTAGGCGGCGTCCATGTCTTTGGGAACGCCCTCACCCATGAGGGTCAGCTTGCCCAACAGATACTGTGCGTAGGCGTTTCCATTGTTCGCGGCCTGCCGCAGGTATTCCGCCGCAGTCGAAGCGCCCTTTGGCACATTTTTGTCACTGAGATATTCCTTTCCCAGCCGGTAGGCGGCGTAATCGTTGCCATTGTCAGCAGAGCGTTTCAGCCAATAGATCCCCTTGGCGGGATCGCGCACGTCGGCATCATCGGAGAGATACAGCTTTCCGAGGGCGTACTGTGCCACGTCCAAGTCCTGCTCGGCGGCGCGTTCCAACAGCTTTTGTGCTTTGGCTGCATCGGGTATCAGCAGCCCACCGTCACGGTACGCCGTGCCGATGATGTACTGGGCGTAGGCGTCACCGTCCTCCGCAAGCTGCTCCAACTGCTCTGCCGCCTCGTCCCGTTCCTCCAGAGGGTAACTCTCATCGTTCGCCACGCTTTGCAGATCCTGACATTCATAGCTCATGCCGTAGGTACTGATCTGTTCGCCGTCATCCTGCATTTCCTCGTCCTCAAAGGAAAACCTGTTCATGCGAAGATGCTCCGCCTCTTTGATTACGGCGTTCTTGATTTGTCGGAACTCCTTTTGCTGAGACAGCGGTGGGCGTAGACGTTTCTTCCCCTCGGAATAGTAATCCTCCACCTGACATTGCAGCTCCCACCACATCTGGTAACACGTTTCCACGGTGGGCAGCCGCACCATTTGGTCGACGATCTCGTCCACCAGCTTTTTCATTGGCTTCGGCAGATAGCCGTAGGTTTTCTTGCCCGCTACGGTGCTGAGTTGTTTGGAGAGTTTCCAGATCATCTGCTCCGCCTCCGGGTGGATGCAGGTCATTTCCCGCATGGCCTTCGCCAATTCCAGCATGGCTTTCCGCGCTTCCGCCACCAGTTCGTCTCGCGATTTGCTTTTCTGCTCATAGACGTGCAGCAGCTCCTGCCGGAAAATTTGGTTGGTCAGCGTGGACTTGATTTGGCGGATACCGTCTTTGGACAGGTACGCCTGATTCGGCTTTGTCGACCACGCCATCATGTGGACGTGAGGATGATTGCCCTCGTCATGGAAGGCGGCGTACCAACGGAAATCCTCCGGCGGTATTTTCATCGCCGCGGCGATGTCATTGCGGTGGATACGCAGTAATGTGCGCCATGCGTCCGCATGGTCATACCCCAACCGCTCCGCGTCCTCCCGGTGGAGGGAGATGATGTGTGTCCACACGTTGCCGGTGTAGTGATCCAATTCGTCCGCGACAGCGGCGAGGTCAACGGCATCGTTATCACCGAAGAGACCGTGTTCCCCCAGCCGTTCTGCCCTCGGTCGCAGGGCGATGTATTTGGCGTAGCCCTCCATCGACGAGAGCCTGTCCCAATTCGATTCCAACGTCAGTGTGATGAGTGCGGACGCCGTTGCTTTTGTCGGGTGTGAGAGGTAGTCCTCGTACTCCATCAGTTCTTGTGCGTCAGGAAAATCCTTCACCAGTTTTGCAATGAGCTGCGTCTGCTTGTTGGTGGGCGGACGGTCATCCGGGATGATCTCCACACGCTCCCGCGTCGCGATGTACTTGAGATACCCACCGGCACTTTGCCCAGCGCCGCACTTGATGTACGGGCTTTTGACGATCAGCCTTGCCATGCTTCACTCTCCAGTTCACGGAGTTTCTGTTCCAACCGCAGCTGACCGTTGGTGCGCTTGACGGCGGCGATGCTCTTGGCCCGCTCCTGCCGCAGCACTTCCTCGCTCACGTTGAGGCTTTGCAGGAGGATGGACATTGCCATGTCCATCTCCACCGCCTGCTTGTAGAGCAGCGACGCGATGCGATCCTCGAATAGCTTCAACCGACTGTCGATGGCGGACTGCACCGCATGGGGCAGCGTGGTGCTTTCGCCTGCGGCCAGCATATCCGCGTAGCAGTTCACCGCCTTTTCGATGAACTCATTTTTGCTGCGGCAGTTATCTTCCTGATACCACCGCTCTATTTTTGTGGCTGTTTCATCCGTCATACGGAAGTTCAGCCTGTTTTCATTTTTGCTCATAATTCCCTCCAATCTGCCGTAAGGCACGCTTGTTTTCGTTGAAACACCTGCGCTTGCGGGAACAAAGACGCCAGCCGTTCTGAAATTTCCGTCAAAAGGCGCCACAACCGACTGCGTTGAAACCCCCGTCAACTGCCCGCACTGCGGGCAGAAGTGACCGGGCAGAGCGTCGGTTTCGACGCCAGCCCTTTATCCTGCTATAAATAAGTTCCTCCGATAACCGCCCAAACTGCCGAAGCTACGTCCCATACGGCGTGGGAAAGTCCTCTCCGGAGCAGTTTCAAATCACACTCGCACAAACGCCGCAACGCTCGTTTCAAGGGGCTGCGGTTGGTACACACGCCACCCCAGCCCCTAACCGCGCACACAGCGGCTTACACGGCGAAACACGGGGCGTTTTGGATGGGGGTGGTATCACTACCCTCGGAGCGTTTTGCGCGGTTCGGAAACCCTGCGTGGCCGGGTGTCAGAACGGCATACTTTGCCGCTTTTGGGCCTTGGTCGGGTGTGTTCCCGAAGAACGCAGAGAGCCTGCGGAACAGCGATGCGCTCATGCGCGTCGCTGTTCCGAGGCGTCGCGGCCCCGCTGGGCTGCGTGATCCCATTGCCGTTTCTCTCACCGCACCGATGGGCTTTACGGTTTTGCTTGTCCATGATAACAGCACGCAGAGAACATATCCGCTGTTTTCACACGCTGGTCTGCTCCATGCGTCTTGCCACGCGCTGCCGTTCCTTTGCCCTGTCCACAGCATCCATCTGCCGCTGATAAAACTGGTCAATGGAAAACTGGATCGGCAGGATCGTGTAGAGCAGACTTCCGTTTTGCTTGCGCCCGTCCCTCGTGATGATGCTGGTGCGCTCTGTGCGGATGAGCCCGCGTTCCTCCAACTCCTGCACATACTTCCGCACGGTGTTGTTGCTCATGCCCACCGCCTTGCCGATGGTGGCATAGCTGGGATGGCACTGGTAGGTTCTGCGGTCTTCGATGCGGAGCAGGTAACCGTAGACAGCGATTGCACCGTGAGACAGTCCCAGCTGATAGATCTCATTGGGCAGAGGAAAATAGTTCTTGACCGGATCGCGCTTTGTCCAAGTTCTCATCTGGCGCCTCCAGTCTGCCGCTCTACCCACTGTTGGAATTTATCCTTGGGCACCACGAACCGACTGCCGATGCGCACAGACGGAAATACTTCTTCATGCATCAGCTCGTAAGCACTGGAGATGGACACGCCCAGCACCTTTGCCACCAGTTCCGCGTTGAGGAACAGCGGCAATTCATCGTAGCTGTGATAGGTTGATATTTTCAAAATCGTTACCTCCAATAGAATTCAGAGAAAAATTACTTGCGTTTCGGAGGTCCCTCTGTTAGACTGTTTGCAGATGGAGTCTGCGTTTTCCGAAACGCGGCGCGCCGCTGGACTGCTGCAACAGTTCAGCGGTTTTCCTTTTTGCAGGAACGATAGATACCGATCCCCCCTTTCTTAACGATCTTCTACCACGCACCGTACCCGTTCCTGCCCTGCGGCCTTGTTTGACCCGCACGGCGTTTTCATCTGCCCTGGCACGCTCGACCGCTTTACCGCGGCGTCCTGGCGTTACTTCTCCGGCATGTATCATCTCCGGTGATGGGTATTCAGTTGTCGAGGTGCAGAGACGACCGAATTTTTCTCTTGACTTTATCGCCCATACAGGTTAGACTTATTTTTGAAATAAAGAATATTCGGTCTATGTACTTAGACTAACAGAAATGAAAAAATCTGTCAAGACTGATAAATGAACAGATTGTAAATAAGTCTAAAGCGGGAGAGTGAAAATGATCTCTTTTCAATTCGAAACCTACATTGCGGATGGTGCGGAGCATTATAGCTATGGCGCGGACTACGGAAAGGGCATGGTGCAGACATCGAAGACCGTGTCGTTTCCCGAGAGCTTGCTGTCACTCGTTGACATGAACATCGACGAGATCGAGCCGGCGATCCGGCAGCTCAACGAGGTACTCTGGCAGCTTACGACAACACGGGAGAAACAATATGTCGAGGAAGTAAACGCACTGTTGGATGAGCTCGAACTGCGGCACATCTATTTTCAGCAGCTTGCGCTGGACTGGAGGTATCGGCTGTCACGGGCGGTGATCTTCGAACAGTACACGGAGGATATGCTGCCACGCAAATATCTCTATGCGTTACCGGACACCTTGCGACGGATGCAGGGACAGATCGTGGAGCTGTTTGAAAATGTGCTGGATGCGGACAACAGCGACGAGCCGACCTCGAAGCGAATGGTCGACTATTATCAGCGCAGCGGCGAAACGGCATTTCGATTCTATCCGCAGCCGATTGGGTTTGAGTTGATCGGTGAAGTGTTTACCGAGGTTCTGACGCCAAATAACATCTACGATATCCTCGACTTCCAGCTCCGCGCCTGTGTGAAGCAGGAAATTAAGATGCGTCGCTGCAAAAACTGCGGCAGGTACTTTGCGGTGATGCGGCATGGCGCGACGGAGTACTGCGGTCGCGTGGCCGACGAGCGCGGGCGCACCTGTCGGGAGGTCGGGGCCATCAATACATGGACGCGCAGCAAGCGGGACGATGAGGTATTCAAGGTCTACCGCCGAGAGTACAAAAAGCGCTTTGCGTGGATCAAGGCCGGACGGATCACCGACCAGCAGTTTTACGATTGGAGTGAGCGGGCCAGAGCGGAGAAGGATAAATGTGAGCAGGGGCTGATCTCTCAGAAGGAACTGGAGGTCTGGCTGAAGGAATCCAAATGAAAAACCGTGTGCTGACCTTGCGGTCCGCACACGGTTTTCTTTGTCTATAGCGAGGCAGATTTTAAACCGCCCCATGTAGGGGCTGAATGCTATTTTTCTTTATTCCCCGCATCTTCCAGCAGATTTGTAACCACTTCGCTGAGCTGCGCGGCGTTCTTGGAAGTGATGACGGGAACGCCGGTCTGCGTCTCAATGGCCTTCCGTGCGTCGCCAGCCACCTTGCCACCGGCACGGGCCACGTCGATGTTCTCCGAAAGGGTTGCCGGTGCTTTCTGCTTGGAAATTTCCGTGGTGGTGGCCTCCGCCAGCATATTCAGCACCAGCTCCAGCGTGGTCATGTTGTCACGGAGGTTTTCCTTTTTAAGCCCCTTCAGGTTTTTGTACTGCCGGGTGGACATCCCCGACCATGCACGGGAGATCTCATCGGTGAGGATGGCGTATTCCACGCCCTTCTGCACGCCGCGGGCATCCCATTCATCTGTCAATTCTTTGCGAACTTGGATGGCTTGCAGCCGCTGGTTGATTCATTCGCGGGTATAGCCCTTTTTGAGATAGGTTTCCAACGCCCGCTCGATGGTCAACTCCGGGTCTATGGTTTCCTCAATACGCTCCCGGCCGACCTGTGCCAGCCAGAGCTTGAACAGCTCCGCCTTGGGTGACGGGATGGACTGGATGATACGGAGAAGTTGCTCGGTATCGGCCACATCGGTCAGGCGTTTTTTACCATCATGAGCCGTCATTTTCAAACCGTGACAATTTGTCACGGTTTCATTGCCCTCGGCCTTCAACCGTTGTTTGAGTTTGCGCCAATACGCCGTGGGATCAACGCTGTCCGTCAGTACACCAACCACATCGACAATGGAAAAATACCATTCTTCCTTTTCCTCGTCCCACGCCGTGCGAATGCGTTGGTTTTCAAAAAGCTGAATTTTAAGAGACATCCTATCACTCCAATTCCTAATCACCCAGGATCAAGTCAATGCGCTGTTGTCTTCCACCTCTTCCACTTCGGACAGTTCTTCCCAATCTCCAAGGTTTCCGCATCTGCGAAGGTAATCGTGACCGCCGTCCACGGCGCAGGAGCCGCAACTGCAAAACTTAAAATCATGGACAGTTTTGCTTTCGATGATACGATAATACCCACCGAAGTCGAGAATCTCATCAATTCCGCTGATGGTTTGCCCGTTTACGTTGACAATCACCTGCGCAGGGTCAATTTTCTTTTTCAGAGGCAGAATCTCCACATTGCTACTCTGAAAGTCGTATGTCTTATTGGGTGCACTGGTATAGATGACCTCGCACTTCCCGCCATGGAACTGAAAGCTCGCGACCGAGTCCGTCTGGTCTTTTCCTTTTATGATGATTAAGTGCTTTCGTGCGTCCATAGGCAATCCTTTCACTCAAAAATGCGAATCGTTGACTTACCGGTTATCTGATGCATAACTGTGGTAGTCCATCTCATCGCAGCGCCAGATTCACATTTATTTCTTCCGCACAACCAACTAATTCAAAAATGTTTCCTGCTTGAGTATAACGCCATAGCTCAGATGTTTTTAATATCACCTTTGAACAACAAATATTCAAATGCCCATAAAACAGGCAAAGAGCGCTCTACCGATCCCCAAGTTTGGTATCGATAGAGGATTTTTGTTTTTAATTACTGCTCAGCCGTCATACCACTCATCCCACGCTTCATCCTCGTCCTCATACCAATCTTGGTTCTCTTCCCAGAGGTCTTCGGGATTGTCGTAGTCATCCCGGATGCTTCCGGAATTGTTGTCTCCCGATGTACTTGATGGTGTCCAAGGAGGGGCAGAATTGGGGCGGCCAAGAGGTGTCTCATAATAAGTAAAGGCATAGATGACATCTTCTGTTTCGCCCTTTGGCTGATGGGAATGGCAGTACGCTATGCTCTGCCCTTCGCTATTGTACCAATGCAGGATTTTATACCGCCTATGGACATCCATATTGTCATAGAACTGGCATTTTTCGGTTTTGGTGGGCGATCCGATTGATGTATACTTCAAGCAGCTTACAGG
Organism: Intestinimonas sp. HCP28S3_D6; assembly: GCF_052065695.1. NCBI lineage: Bacteria > Bacillati > Bacillota > Clostridia > Eubacteriales > Intestinimonas > Intestinimonas sp. HCP28S3_D6. Next base: position 30,016 of record NZ_JBQHTM010000029.1, on the reverse strand, counting down.
CATACCATCCACGGGAGTTTCCCGGAATACTGGTCTTTCCGGCTTTGCTCCTGCTTCGCGGCATTCTCGGCAGCGATGCGCTTGCGTTCAGCTTCCTCGGCGGCGTCCTTCTCTGCCTTATAGCCATTGACGCGGGTTTCCAGCGCGTCAACATCCTGCTGCCAGCTCGTGTCATATTTCAGGGTGATGGTTGCTAACTCGTCTTGTCCGCCCACGTATTCCGTCTTGCCTTTGTACATATCCGCGTACTTGCAGTAGACGGACAGCGACGCCGCATCCCGATAGCCGGAAAGCCCAGAGAAGCCCTGCTCGGCAGAAGTGTAATTGCCATTTGACAGCTCTTGAAGGGCTGCGTCATAAGCCGCCGCTCTCTGCTTATTGCGGCTTGAGACGGAAATAGAGATACCAGCAATCACGGCTACTGCCAGAACTGCCGCGATGAGCTTTCCCAGCGAGAACGGCTTCTTTGGCGGCACAGGTTTCTCTTCATCTTTTTCTGAAACAACAGGTTCGATGACTTGGGGTTCTGCTTTCGACTCTTCCGCCTTTGTTTCTGGCGCGGAAATCACGGGGATTTCTACACTTTCAGTCTTTTTCTTGGGCTGCTCCACGCGCTTTTGTGACTCCGGCGCGGCAACTTCCGTAGTCGGCATGACTGCCGGAGCATCTATCGTGCGGATGACGGTCTTTGTCTGCTCCGGAGGCCAAGGCGCGACCATGCGCGTACAGTCCATAACGGCTTTGACCTGCCCATGTCGCGGCACATCGTTCTCCACGCCGGTCTCGATGACCTCTGGATCATCCGAGCTGCAATACTGACCAAGCAAAAACTCAAGGACATAGACCGGCACATTTGCGCCTTCCTTGATCTTCTTCGTCAGGTCTTTCCGGACGATCTTTCCGTCAAAGAACTGCCGCAGTTTTCGGTCGATCACTGCGTTTTTATCGCCGGTTTCTCCGGTCTTCATCTGCTCATCCATTCTTGCCACCTCACAGGTCGAAGCCAAAATCGTCCGCAAACGCGATGTCGATGTGGAACTCGATCTCTTCCACGTCAATCTCTTTTGCAATCACCAGACGGTAGACTTTCTTCTTATCATACGTTCCGGCTTTCAGATTGAACCGGACACGGAACACGCGATCTGCCGCGTTGTCGCTGGTCTTATCCGCGATGACTGTCTGCCGGTCACTGATCACTACACCCTCATCGTCCGTCATGTAGATGGAGTAAGTGCAGGGCTGGATTTTATCGCCCACGGGCTGACGCTGATGGAACTCCAACGAGAAAATCAGGTTGGAAATCTTGCGGCTTTCGCTCAAAAGTTTCAGCTCCGCGTTCTTAACCTCGACGTAATTCTTGTTGCTCGTGCGGAGGTTCTTGAAGGCAATCACAGGCACGACAAGCTCCTGCAAGCTGATACCGCCGTGGACATAGTTCTCACCACCGCCCTGAACCTTCATGCGGATGGTGTCCTGCTGGGCGTAGCCCTTGATGGGCGTTCCGTCCAGTTCCCTTTCCAGATTGACGGGAAGCAGGAAATCAGCGGTTGTGTCAGGAGCGGTCAGCGCATAACGCCGTCCAAGCTCGTAAACATTGCCGGAGAAGGCTTTCCGGTCAATCTTGTCGCTCTCATTCAGAGGCTTATAGGTATAGAGGAAACCGTGATCCGCCGTGATGAAAATGTTCGTTCCGCTCAGTTCGTTCACGATGATACGCAGAATGCCGGAAAGCTCCTGAATTGCCGTCTCACAGGCGTCAAAGACTTTGGACTCCGTAGGGGCTTTGTCTCCGATGGCGTCGATGGAATTGTGGTAGATGTAGATCACATCTTTTCCGGCTACCAGCTCCCGCCGCTCATCCTTCTTCATGTTTAGAAGGTCATTGTACTGAATGGCAACGCTGGCTTTCGGCGTCGTGTTCAGGATCGCGTTTCGCTCCACGGTGGAACGGGTGGGATTTCCGTCAACGAGAACGTCCATACTGTCGTTCACAGAAATGCTCTTTCCCGGAAGAAGTGCTGCCATACCAAACTTCGTGATGGACGGAAAGATCGCTTGCATCGACTCCAATTCAGAAGTTCCCTTTGTTGTACGGACAATACGCTCGGAAAGTTCGGAGGCAACTTCATAACGAAGCGCATCCGAGATGATTACAAATGCGCGGGTGTTCTTGCTGCTTGCGAGAGCGACATATCTCTTATAGAAATCCCGCTGCTTCTCGATCTCCGAGACATAGCCAAGCGTAGCAAAGTCATCTGCCGCCGCGTTAGTCCAGCAAGCGGTTAGTTCACGCAGGAACCAGTTCTGATACAGAGCCTCGACAAACTCTGTCGAGTGCTTCAAGCCGTCTTCCAGAATGTCATTTGCATTCTTGAGAGAGTTGCCGAAGGCATAATGGAAGTGGCGATAGTAGGCATCCATGCGGTAAAGGTCGCTTGTATAGAGCTTCCAGATTTTCTTCGGCTCGACGATATGGAATCCGCCGCCGTGTTCCTGATAGAAGGTCTGCATCTTTCCGATGAAGAAAAGGCAGTCAAAGTAATCCGAAAACCGCTTGTACCATCCGGCTGTCCGTCTGTTTTCACAGACCTTCCTAATGAGATCGACCTTCACGACATGGTCGCTGATCTCCGCAAAGAGCTGTTTCAGGATGCTTTCGTTGATGCACGGGAAGATGTCTCCCGTAATCAGCGTTTCCGGCTCAAATTTGTCAAAGCGCGTCGGGAGCTGCAATTCGTTCTCCACGGTGCGGCACAGCTCATACAAGTCCTCGTTATCTTCGCGGGAACGCCATTCATGGACGATGCTGTAACAGTATGCTTTGTTGGTCTCAGAAACGAAACGCTCCAAGCCTTTCAGGACGGAAGCGTTCATCGTCTGAGAAAGCGCGGTCAGCAGAACGTGCGCCGCGAAGTAGCCCAGCGGCTTGTCCTCTTCCTCGATGTATCCGGTGTACTTCCGCGCAAGCTGCCAGAAGGCTTCGATGCTGCCAAACTTGCGGATGTTCTGCAAGACGCTGTTCGTCTCCTTATCGAGACCCGCGGCAAGGACGGCGATGATGACATCCTGCGCGGAACCTTCGCTCAAACCGGCGAGAACCGCCATAATGTCGATGTGGAGCTGGAGGGGCGTCTGATAGTCACGCCCGATCCTGCGCAGCTTTTGAATACGCTCTTTGCTGTCGAAGAACTTTGCATAGAGCTTGACCGTCTTCCGCATTGCGGCAGACGGCGCGATATTCAGCTCGTCCATCTGCATCGAGATAAAATCCGCGCGAAAGGTCTCACTGTAATATTCAATGTCTTGCAGCCAGTTATCTTCATCGCCGGTATATGTAATCGGGCAATAGATAAGATAGTTGCTGTCCAAGTCATCGTGAAGCAGCAGCTTCTTGACGGCAAAATTGTTTGTGCCAGTCAGCTTGATAATCTTGACGCCTTCCAAATTCAGCTCGTCAACGTCCTTCTCAAACTCCCGATCCTCGTCCTTCCAGAAGATGATCCTGCGGCGATAGAACTCCGGCAAGGGGGCTGCAAAACGCTCTCGCAAATTAAATTGAATGGATTCTGTGGACATCGTCTTGCCTCCCTTTATCCGATTGGAAGTGTTCCCAGCAAAGCAACAACGCCGGATGCAATCAGGTTACCTGCTGCACCAATAGCTATTTCTCGGAGTACACGCAAAGATTTTTTAATAAGGGTCTCGTCCTCTTTCTTTTCTACTGCATCCAGTGTTTCCTTAACAATGGATTTGACGTTATCACTATTTCCTCCAAATGCGGACTGAAATTGTGGTAGTGCAAAGTATTCGCAGATTTCAGTAAGAACGTCTTTGACCTTTTCGTAATCTAATTCTTCGGCTTTTTGAATTACTTGAGTCGATCCAGTTGTATTCTGCTGTATCTGGACATCTTTTGCATTGTCTCCGACAACGATCGTTGCGCCTTTTTCTCCGGCTTCTTTAAGGGCAGCTACTATCTCGTTATGGCGGCGCAATTCTTCTGCCTCTTTTTCTGCCCTTGCTTGCTCAATCGCACGGATAGTCTGCTCTTGCTGCCGGTTTAGCTGGGCTATGTGGCTTTGCATGGGGCGCAGATCATATTCTGGAAGTGCAAAATTCATGCTTTTGAGCTTATCTAAATCAATGTCTGACATTACGCAACCTCACTTAATCTTCGCCAGCACGTCGGCAAACAGTTCGTAGTTATGCTTCACACCATCATCCAAGTCGATCTCGATGTTCTGGTCGGCAAGGTGGTGAACCTTTTCCTCGTACTTTTGCAGCTCGGTCGCTTGATCTTGGAACTTCTTCTGCTGCTTGGTCAGCTTCACGCGCTCGGATGCGCTGGCATGGTCGATAGCATCACCGAGCTGGGCAAGTTGGGTGCGGTAACGCTCCTGCTGTTCATGCACATAGTCAGTGCGCAGCCGGGCGAGAAGATCGCGCTGATAGCGGTGCATATAGCACAGCGCCTTGAAACCGTTCTTCTTACCGCTGTCAAAGAGCCAGTAGATTGGGCGCTTCTGATAGGTTTTCAGGTGGTCGGCGTAGAAGTCGTTCAGGAAGTAGCTGCGGATCACCTCGCGGGGCGTACCCTTGCCGCCCAGCGCGTCGGCAACAAACTTTAGGTTTTCTTCCAGCGTATCATCGCCGTAGACCTTACGGACAAACTCCACGAAGCGTCCGGTAATGTCATCGTCGAAATACTCGTCATCGCAGATGGGGATGATGTTGTCGCTGTCCGGGATGATGGTCTTGTACTGGCTTTCGTCCCATTCGCCGCCCGCATAGGCGAGTCCCTCCACGTCCAGAGAATACCGCCCGAACATACAGCCCACGGCATAGGAGATGAGGGAGACGATCTCGTCGCGCATGGTGCGGACATAGTTGCTGCCCTTCATGGACTCCGGCACATCGTCCTTGCTGTCGAACACGCGATGCACAGTAATATCCTTGTCAGCCACATCCGGCGTCAATTCATCCTGCAAGCCGTAGATGTCAATGAAAATACGGTTGAGTTCTTCCTCGTTCTTTTTAAGCTGCTGGAAACGCTCTTCACACTCGGCTTGCCAAGCAGCATATTTCTCAGAAATCAGTCTTCCCATTGTTTATTCCTCCGTTTCCAAACATTGCGTCAGGACATCGCAGAACGCCATATCATCATCCACCGAGGCAATCGCGGCGTCGATCAGCGTGTCGCGGTCGGTATTGCCCCAGTTCAGCCGCAGGCCGTATTCCAATCCCATGCAGCGGATCAGTTCACGGATGCTGCGTCCGTTGCCCTCGCGGAAGGGGTGAATGATGTTCAGCTCCGTCATTACATGAGAGAGGTTCTGAATCTGCTTTTTCAAATCCTGTTCTGACAGCAGCTTCTTCGTGTGGATCTCATCAAAGACGCGCCCCAACTGCCGGTCGATCATCTCCGGCGGATAGAACATCGTATCACCCTTGCTGATTTGTTCTCTGCGGATATGACCGGCGAAGGGATACACGTCTTCAAAGAGAAAACGATGAATCCGCAGGAGATGCGTTTTCGTAAAGCGGCCCTTCATCGGCTCTTGCAGCAGGACAAGCTGCTTGACGGCGGTGAACTCTTCTTCCGCCTGTTTCAGCTCCGCCTTGTCACGGATATTCAGCTTATTTTTCAGAACATCGCTGTCCGGATAACAGTACATGGACTGGACTGTGGTGTAGACGTCATATTTGGAGAACATGGCGTTATCCTCTCTTTTCGTACTTTGCCCGCAGTTCGGTCAAGACCTGCTGGTAGCTGGTCTGGCCGCTGGCGATCCGGTCAAGGTTGCTGCGGGTGGATTTGCTGATCGTCATGCCCTCGGCGGCAAAGGTTCCGCGGATGTTGCGGAGATTGCTTTTGTGCTGCGGAGTCGCAGCATATTTCTCGGAAGTCAGTTTTCCCATATCAATATTTCCTTCTACAACTTGAATACTGATCTTGCGTGTCAGGTTGCAAGTTAGTCGCAAGTCAGTTCTAAGCGATGTTCCATCATTTGGAAACTCTTGAACAGTTTCTAAATATGGCATAGCGTTTCTCCTTTGTTTCGTTGCGCTTTATCATTTCAGGGTTCCATTCTTACAACTTGGCAACTGTCCAAGTACTTATTCAGGAACGAGATCGTCATTAGGATGTCTACTGCTTCATCCTCATCAATAATCCACTTGATTTTAGGCGTATGTGCAGTAACATTTCGCACCATGCTGTTTATACCTTTTAACATTAGACAAAAACCTTTTTGTTGGTTCTTTTCGCTTTCAGTTTGGAGGCTGTTTAATATCAAATATGGCGAGGAAGTTGAAAATGCCTTATCATACAAAGGCGAACCATCTTCCGTGAGGTTACTCAACTGCCTAACTTGCTCTGCGAGACTTTTTGTTGCTTCGAGAACAGCGTGAAAATAATTCTCTTTCAGAAGTTCTTCGTTGCAGTACTGAATTACGCGTGCGTGAACGCCTCGTTGACGAAGTTTGGGTAAAATGCTCTGTATTCTTTTTTGAGCATCGCTTATAGTCGTTGCTGCTGACACCTTTTCAAACTTTCCGTCGTTCCGATATTGTATTCCACTAAACGAAAGGATGCCATTAAGCTCGGAACGGTAATCCTCAAATTCATCTTGCCGCTGAACATAGTTTACAGGTGACAATACTTCTTGAATAAAACGCAAGATTGCATTTCCTGCGTGGTCATTATTCTGGCGAGCGGTAAATGCGTATTCCAGCCTGCGCCATTTTGTAGACTCTCCACTGCTATCAGAAATGCCGAGTCGGGTGAACACGCGCGTAATTTCACTTCCTGTCATCACCCGGTCACCAAACAGATGACTAATTTGCGTTATTTGACTGTTGTTGAAGATAATTATATCAGCCATGCTTTCCTCCTAAGCCAACAGACTCCGCTTGTAGTCTCACGAGGTTTCGTGGGAGCCGTAATCATACTCCGAATATGTGTTGTGAAGCGGCGTATTTATTGGAAAACATTCCGCCCATAGGTCTGCTTCTCAAATCCTTATCTATATACTGATCCATTGAATATCAGTCTTTCTCGCAGAATCACCACGGCAGCCAATCTTGTATGAATTTCATTCCTTTATATGTTTTCATCAGTGCAGAGTTATTGTGCAGGTATTCTAATCCGGAAAGCGTTAGTTTCACTGTATCCAGCCACAAACCGCAGACTTTATTTCCTTGACCACCTCTAATTACCTTTGCATTCTTGATATACCCTGCATCTTGACACATCTCTATAATGTCTCCAAATTCATCCGCAGTAATATCATAATCTGTGGCACAGGGAATATTATTATCGTTGAGTTCGCGCATGAAACTAAGCATTATTTTCAACTTATCCTTCGCCATGATATATTCTCCTTTGGTAGTTAGAGTATTGAGAAATTAGGTATCTTACTAATTGTAATGACGCTATTACTCGGCTTCCATATCACACCAGCGGATTCCGCTTGAATCCCCATGAGTTTTCAAAACTATCCCAGTTGTCCTTTGCAAGATCGACACAAGACTCTGCGAACGACAGAATACGATTGTCATTATCTGCTGAAGCGCATACTGGTAGTGCAAGAACCTGTCCAGTCATTATATTTAACGTGGGTGCTAAGATTTGAAGGTAATACGCGGCAACCGACGAGTTGCAAAAAGCCGCAACATACCTTAGATCAGTATTGGTAGAATAGAGGCAAAATCCAGCCATATCAGATAAATAACCAGAGTTTTTGTATCGAAATGCTGGTAACCCTGTTGTTATGCGCGACCATGTAACGAGTGGTTTGAATTTCAAATCATCAGAATACTGCTGATAATGGTGACCAGTCTGCAAGCTACTCTCTTTGATTTGTTCTCCATCATTCTGCCACCAAACAACATAATAGTCATTTCCTGCCCACTTTCGGAACTCGCCGCCTTTGTTATAAGGAAAATGCTTTTTTTCTTGAAAGGAGTCTGCTTCCTTTTTTGCCGAGAAGCAAATATCATCAAATAGCACTTCCCACCAGCAGTGAACAAATCGTTCGTTATCGCCGGTCTGGATTCCAACTGAAGCAACGGTTTTTTCGCCTAATGTTGTATTCTCAAATGCCCGCAGCGCATTTTGATTCATCCAATACGCCACCGGCGAACCGGGGATTTTGGAGAAGTTGGACTGATCCGCCGCATATCGATTCTCGCCCGCGAGGAACATATCCTCTTTCCCTTGCTGAGAGGTCGGCTCGATCAGGCGGCAATACTCGCCCTTATAATCTGCAATATGGCTTTTGCGGATGACAAACGATGTGGTCTGCACCACTTCGCCGCCGATCTCTTCAAACGCTCTTGCGCCGAGATGCGCCATATTGACAATATCGACCGCCAGCAGCTTTGTACGCAGCTTCTCAAAACTTGACAGGAACATCCAAGCGTGCTGCGTGATCATCGCCTGATAGCCGTTCTTCTTCGTCATCTGCCCGCAACGTTCGATGAACACGGCAAACATATCCGCCTTGCTGTTCGGGAAGTTCTTCTTAACATAGTCGTTGACCTTTGCCCCGGCGTTGCTGACTGCCATATACGGCGGATTTGTCACCACTACATCATACTTCTGCGCCAGCACTTCGGCACACTTGACCACCGGCAGCAGTTCGTCCAATGCCGACATCTGCATCATATTGATGTCCTCGCGGATCTCGTCAAACCGGGCGTACAGTCCGGCAAAGTCCACGGGCGTGATGTTCAGGATGGAGCCGTACTCTTTGGCATCCCGCATTTCGGTGACGATGCTCTCAATGTCGGCTTTCAGCTTCGGATCATTCCTGTGGAAATACTCGATGGTCATTGCCTGAATGCCGTTGCTCTCACGGATAGAGTAGATATTCGGCTGAATCCCGCGCGTGAGCAAACGCCGGTCATACTGCCGAGCCTTCATCATGACCGCAAAGTAGGCAAGCTGCGCCGCACGGTCATCAATGTCAAGACCGTAGAGATTATTCTTGAGGATGCTCTGCGCCGCCTCCCGCTGATCCCAACCGGCGGAGGTATAAATCTGCATCAGCACATCGAAGGCATAGACAAGGATATGACCGCTGCCCATGCAGGGGTCGATGACCTTGATCTCTTCCGGTTTAATAGTCTTGTATTCCTCCCGGAGCTTGGCAAGCTGCGCTTCCACCTCCGGCTCCTGCTTGGCTTCGTCCAGATAGTATTTCCAGCCGCCCCGCAGTTCGGCATTGGGGTGTCCTTCCAGCCAAAGTCTGCCGAGAGAGTTTTCCACCATATAGCGGACGATCCAGTCCGGTGTGAAAAGCTGCGTCGCGGCAGAGATTCGCTCCTTCGTGATCTTGACATTCTTCTTGAGCTGGGCGAAGGTATCGTCTTTCAACTCGGTGTTGTAATACTGGTACAGCCAGCCGATGATCTGCACCTGATCCGTCCAATCCTCTTCGGGAATGTCGGAGACCATGTGACCAAGAACGCTGTCCTGACGGAGAATGTTGTTGGGCAGCAGCATTTCCGTGTAGCCGCCCATCCGCTCGAACATGACAGGAAGCGCACTGTTCAGCGCGTTGCACTGCGTCAGCAGCAGATAGCGGTAGAGGGCTTCCGTGTCGTTGCTCTCGATATACGCCGCCACCTTGCCGCTGTCCAGTCCCGGCAGATCAAGGTGCAGCACGTCATTCAGGATCTCCGGCTTGAACGCGCCGGAAGCGTCCGAGAACACGCGGATATGGGAGGGCAGATAATTGTTGACCTCCATAAAGCGCAGGGCGATGAAGCGGTTGAACCAAGTGTAGGCAACCTCTTCCATAACCTGCTTATAGCCCTTTTCCTTGACCTGCTTGATGAGTTCCTGCCGCTGGGACTTTTCCTCTGCCGTCAGCAGCCGCCCATTCAGGGTGTCCGCAGAAGCGTCACCGAAGCCGGACTCGTCAATTCCATATTGATAGGCACGTTGGGAAACCTGAGCGATCAGCTCGTTCCGCGCCCAGATCGCAAACTTCTGAATTGCACCTTTATTCATGCTCGTTATCTCCTAACTATGCGTGTATTACGCTTTCTCTTTCCCCAACTCATCAAACATTGCTTTAACAGACGGAGCATTCTTTGTCAACTTTTTGATGCTAAGGTCTTCCGCTTTGTTGTTTGCGAGACGGAGATTGTTTTCGGAGGAAAGAAGTGCTGCTTTCGTCTTCTGTAAATGGTCGATTGTCTTGTCAATCTCATCAATCGCCGTTGAGAACTTCTCACTTGCCAAACGATAGTTCCGGGCAAAGCCTTCCTTAAAGGCGTTCATGTTTTCCTCAAAGTTGCGGATGTCAACCTGCTGGTTGCGAACAATTTGAAGTTCCTGCCTGTATTGCAAGGAGTTTTTCGCAGCATTCCGCAGGAGTGTAATCATCGGAATGAAGAACTGCGGACGGATAACATACATCTTTGGGTACTTATAGGACACATCCACAATGCCGTTGTTATACAGTTCATTGTCGATTTCAAGAAGAGAGACAAGAATTGCATACTCGCAGCCCTTTTCGTTTCGGTCCTTATCCAATTCTTTGAAAAAGTCCTCATTCTTGTGCTTGGTGGCGGTTTCATCTGCCTCGTTCTTCATTTCAAACATAATGGAGATGAACTCCGTACCGTCCTCACCACACTCACGGTAAATGAAGTCACCTTTACTGCCAGTCTTAGCATCATTGTCCTTCTCAAAATAGGCGTTTGGAAAGGCTGTCATTCGAATCGTATTAAATTGTGTCAGGCAATGCTGCTCCAAACTCTCACCAATCATCTTTGTTGATTGCCGTGCTTTGAAATCTTTGTAATACTCAATCTGCTCATCTTTCAACTTGAGTTTTTCCTCATACTGCTCTTGAAGGGACTTCTCGTTCAGGCGGCTCTCTGTATCTTTGCTCTTTAGTTCACCCTTGAGGTTGGCAATCTCAGTCACTTTTTGAGATAATTCCACGTTCTTCTGTTCAACTGCCTCTGCAACAGCAAGTTTTTTTGCCGTTTCACTGGCGTCAAGTTTGGCCTGCAGTTCTGCTATTTTTTGATCCTTCTCTGAAATCTCAGCATCTTTCTGTGTAATACTCGCAGTATGCTCTTTTTCCTCTTGCAAGCGAATTATCTCAAGTTCCTGTTCACGTTTAGCATCCAAATCTTTTTTGCGGCGATCAAGTTCTTTCTCAAACTCTCTATCACGCACCTGCTGTGCAATCTGGTCGTATCCGCTATCATCGACCTGGAATACTTCACCACATTTAGGGCATCTAATTTCCTGCATACCGTTCTGTCCCTTCTAAATATAATCAGTTGATCTGCACGCCGTCGCAGCTTTCGAGCGTCTTCATGAGCTTTTCACGGATTGCCTCGACGTACTTATCAATGTCTTCCTTGCTTTGCAGACGCTTGACCGAGCAGAGGTCGTACCGGCGCACGGTCATGATCTTCGGGGACTTCGGCGCGGGTGTTCCGGGCTCTGCGGTCGCTGTGGGTGCGGGCTTCTGCGCTTCCTGTTGACGGGAGGCAGACATGACCTCCATGCGGCGGCAGATCGTATCCTTGTAGTTAAGAAGCTGCGTGATCATGGCGTCCAGTTCAGTGAGGGAGGTTGCCGTTTTCGCCGCTTCACGCTTGTTCACGAAATGATCGTCCGCCTGACGGAGCAGTGCCCCAGCGTCCCGCGCTTCGCTGGCAAGCTGGTGAACATCCTGCATACACTGGCGGATATTCTCAGCAACTTCCTCGCGCTTCATATCCAGCAAGCTGTCGTAGGCAGTCTTGACCTCCTGGACAAGCTCCGGCAACTCCCCGATGCGGGAGTACGGCTTCGGCATGGCAAGGATCGTAGACATCGTGCTGATGACGTTCAACGTGTCTGCGTCCGCCGCAAAGTAGTCTCTTTCCTTGAGAATGCTGGCAAGGCGCTTCTTGGCATCGTCGAACACCGTCCGCTGCGCCTTGAAGAACATCTCCACGCCTTCCATATCCTCGGCGGAATCGAGAAGATCGTCCTGCCGCTGCACCATCCGCTTGAGCAATGCAACATTGTCCTTGCGCTGGCTCAAAACATCGTTCATCAGGTCGCGGGCAGCGGTGACGGTTTCTTTTTCGGGGTAACGCTCTTTGGAGTAGAACTCGTCAAGGAGCTTCTGATAGTGGCTCTGTTTGGTTTCAAAGGTACTCAGGACAAAGCGGATCAGCCCGTCCTCGTCGGAGGGAATGTCCATCGCGCCCAGATAGTCCCGAAGGAAGTTGACGCTCTTGCGGATCAGCTCTTCGGAGGGGGCAATGCGCCGTGCGACGATGGCTTTGTCGATCTCGGTCTTCTTTCGCAGGAAGTCCACCAAACGGCGTTCTTCCTTGCCGACCACCGCGCCGCCATAGTTGATCTGGATCTTCTGCTGGACGATCAGGCGGGCAATCAGGGCTGCAATGTCGATTTCCTTCCAACCGTAGGGGATCGCCTGATACCGGCGCTGCACATCGCCCATCGAGGTCTTGAGCATCTTCTGGTTTTGCAGCTCCAACCACTGACTGATCTCATTGAGGGCGTCTTCGTTGTTCGCGCCCAGCCCGGTAAAGCTGACATCTTCATACGCGCCGTTAAGGATGGCGAGAATATCGGCGTCGCTGTCCACAAACTGATTGACCATGTTGAGCTTGGAATAGACGCTCTCGACAAGGCTCTTCATAGCCTCATCCAGCTTGTCCTTTGCGGAGCCGTATTTCAGGTCGAGGATTTCGCCGTGAACATAGAACTTGCCCTCGACGATGGCTTTTTCGATCAGGCTGCGCGCATGGCTTTCCAGCTTCCGTGCCTCGTCGTTACGGTCGCGGATGATCCGCTGAATGCTCTCCGGCATCTGCGACACGTTCCGCTGCTTGACATACTTGCGGATCTTCATCGCCTGTTCCAGCTCATCAAAATAGGGCGTGTCCGCCGAGAGAACAACGATTGCCTCGTTGTTGACCTGCGAGTCCATGATAAGCCGCTGGTCTCCAACGCCGTAGAGGTCGCTTGCCACGGTGACAATGCGAAGCCGCATTCCGCCAGTGGACGCGCCGTTCAGCGTCTCGTCAACGTACTGATCGTAGGCAAAGTCATACTTGCCGTATTTATATTTCTTTGCCGGATAGATTTCGCCGTAGACCGTCTGAGAAATACTCTGGACGATCTGTGCGCTGTCAACCGGCGTGTTCTTGATGTCGATGGCAATATCCTGTTCCTCGTCCGTCAGGAAGGCGTAGGTATCGCCATTTCGGGAGATGTAGTTCTGAGACAGAAGGCGTTCCAGAGAAGCCGTGATGGACGCGCGGAGGGCGATCTTGTCCGTGTGAATATCGTCGATCATCAGGATGGCGATGTTCTCGATGTTCGCCTTGACATCTTCAATGTAGCGGACAAGGTAGAGCAACTTGAGGACATTCACGTCCTGCTGTTCCAAGCCGTCGTTGGCATCCGCCGCATTCTGGCAGCGGTCGATGACCCGGCGGATGGTGCTCTCCAAGAAGGTATGTACCGTGTCATAGAACTGATAGAACGGCACAAGGGCGTTTTCATCCTTGTTTTCGATTTTCTGCGCCGCCTCTTGGAAGCCGGACAGCATGGAGCGTTCGCCGCCCGAAAGGTGCTTGCCGGAGTTGCCGTGCTTGCGGATCTCTGCGAGAACCTTCTGGATGACGATGAACTGATACGGCACAAAGGGGAAGGTCGCGCTGAACTCCGCCGCGCTGGTAAAGCCCTTGATATCGAGGATCGGATTATCAAAGGCAAACAGGCTCTTTAAGCCGGAAGCCTCTTTCTCGTACTCCATTTGCAGGAGGTGATCCGCGTCCTCTGTCTTCGCCAGAACACGCTTTTTGATGACCTCATCGACAGACGAGGAAGAAAGGCTCAGACGAGTGTTGAAGCGTCCCTGAATCTTGGAGAAGTCATTGCCGGTGATTTTCACAACGGAATCAATCGCTTCCTGGCTGGTGACCATGACCCAGACCTTGCCCCGGCATTTGTCACCGATCTCTTCCACCAGCGATTGCAGATTCATCATCAGATCACCATCGTCACCGATGTACTGACCGACTTCATCCACGCAGAACAGAAGGCGGAAGTTGCCTTCCTTGTTGTCCACATACTCCTTGATCTCGGAGACGAGTTGCTTGATGCTCATGTCGGCGTTCTCTTCGCCGTTAAACCAGTTGCGGGCTGCTGTCTCGCTCATGCCGAGAACAGACTGCAAAACCTCAACCACATCATCCTCGAAGAAGGCGGCGGAATCGCGGGCGTTGACCCACTCTTCCCCGTTGACTTCCTTGAATGCGGCGCGGAAAGCATCCGTCTTGCCCTGCTTATCAATGAAGCGTTCCAGCTTCGCCACCTTGAGGTCTTCGCCATAGAAGCCACAGTGATTGTAGAATACCTTCGCAAAGACGCGCAGCACGGCGGTCTTGTCCTTGTTGATCGGTCCCTCGATGTCGATGTTGAACAGGATGGACTCCGTGGGAATGCGAACGCATTTCTGCACCGTCGCATACATCATCGGATCATCAAACTTGTCCGCAAAGTAATCAAAGGCGTGTTTGCCGTCCACCTCTTTGTTGGAGAGAAGGTAGGAGAGCATTTTCAGGAAGTGAGATTTACCACTGCCAAAGAAGCCGGAAATCCAGACGCCGATCTTATCGGTCGGGGTATCAATCGCCTTGACGTAGTTATCAAAGAATGTGGCAAAGTGACGCCGTAGTTCCTTCGTGATGATGTATTCACTCAGTTCATCCTTTAAGCTCTGCTGGTCATCCTGCATGACCTTAACAACGCCGTTGATAGGGCGGTCAATGTCCTTTTGGAACATACTTTGTATTTTCATGCCGCTTTCCTCCAATTACAAAAGGTTGAATGCCCGGTAGTAGTGTCCGTCCAGAAACTTTCCAAACAATCCGAGGTCTTGCCCGTTGAACGATCCCGGATAAAACATCACAATAGGGATGTCCTCAAAGAGATGCTGCATACTGTCCAGCATTTTATGAGAGCGCATAAACGGGAAGATTTTTCCCACGCCGGTCAGGAAGAGAACATCACCGTACTCATGCGGCTCATACTTCATGTATTCCAGAAGTGCCTCCGGCGTTGCGATCTTTTGAAGCTGCTTGAGAAGGTATTCCTTTCCGCGCTTTTCTTCCAGCCCGTCCACGGATTTCAGAACACGCTTGTCCTCCAAGAGTCTCAGGAAAATCTCGTAGAGGTCACATTCCTTAATGTGGTATGGCGTTCCGCTCTCCGCTTTCAGCCGGGAAACGAAGTCTCTGACGATCAACTCGTCTGCCGGATCATAGCAGAACACATGAATGCCAACCTCGTTGCTCAAGCCTTCGTTTTTCAGAAAACTTGGTTCGGAAATACGTCCTCTGATTTTATCTAACTCTTGCTTGATGTCACTCATGCCAGAGCCTCCTATCTAAAGCAGTTAAAAGCCACGAGTGCTTCGAGATCATTATTTCTGCGAATGCCTTCTTCCAACTCTTCGCAGAGGAACAGCGGATTGAGCCGCGTCGATTTGAAGGTGTCAAGGATCTCAACCTCAACTAAAATCTTCGTCAGCACTTGCTTGATCTTATTGACCGTTGACTCGCTCCATCCGGCAATATCGTCGTTCTGCTCCTGCAAGTGGGAGAAGAAGACATTCAGGTCTTTCCGCGAAAACTCGAAGTCCTGACTCCGGAACTTTTCTCCGATCACGCCGACCATGAAGTCCCAGACAATGCGGTTGTAGCGCATCATGGCATAGAGGTTGATCTGCTTTGCGATCTCAGCCGGAGCCGATGATAATTCCTGCCGGAGCTGTTCATCGTCTAATGCGTCCAGCCGCTTGTAGCAGCTTCGCGCCATGCGGGCAACAAGCCGCTCGGTCGGGTATTGAAACAGATTGTTCTCTTTGATTTCTTCGATAGCGTCCTCTACGGATGTCCCATCGAGGTAATATTTCGATGCAATGCGGATTTCATAGAAGAGGAACTGTTCCGCCGTGATCGTCCCATTATAGATTAAGGATCTTTCCATGCGTTTCTCCATCTGAACTTGTTTTCCAAGCTCGCTGTTATTGTATCATATTAGCTGTCCCATAAAGCGGACTCTTACTTGCTTTCGTCCACAAACTCCACAATGTCACCGATATTGCAGTCGAGGCAAATGCAGATTTTGCGCAGAGCTTCCATTGACACATCTTCGCCTTTTCTGAGTTTGGTCATCGTGCTGGACGAAAGCCCTGATGCTTTATGAAGATCACCCTTGCTCATTTCCTTGTCAACGAGCAGCTTCCACAATTTTTTGTAGCTTGCTTTCATGCTTTTCACCTCAGCAAAGTATGTATAATAAACCTAATTTATATTGTAGCACAAGCCGGGCTTCTATTCAATACAGTCTCTTATACTTCGGGTGAATATGACCGTTTTGCAGGAATTGTTCAGCATTTAAGCGCAAGGCAAAAACAGTTGAACCTCCGTGCAGTCAGAGCTACAATGCCAACACCTCATAGCGAGGGCAAAGTGAACGGAGGTCAGACAATGAATTATAGGGCAAACCCGTTTCAGGATTATGAATTGATCACCATTGATGAAGGAAGATTATGCCTGACCCAACCTGCGGGTTATCCTCGCTTTGAGTACCAATCGAAAAATATTCATGATAAAATTATGATGAAAGTCAACAGCGTTTTACTCGCAGAGCGCAGACACTTTCCCTTACTTCTGGTGCGCTTTCCCTTAAAACGCAGTTCGTATTAAGGGAAAGTTTCTATTCTTTGTCTATAGCGATGCAAATTCTGCGCCGCCTATCCCTGCATAAAGGGCTTGCTTAACCACCTCATCAGAGGTACAATGCGGCAAACCGGGGGGCCGGATTACCTGCCCGCGGCACTCCGGCAGACTATGAAAAACCGCTTTCTGTCCCCTGTCACGAGGGTGTTCAGAAAGCGGTTTTTGACCACATGTTTGACTACAGACAGCCGTGGAGTGTGCGGAAACAGTGGAGCCAAGAGTTGCGAAGAGCGTCAATAATAAAGCAAAAACGGCTATAAAGCGTCGGAAAAAGTAGAAAAATTTTTATTCAAAAGTTTGGGATGTGGAAGCCGCGCGTTCGAGTCGCGCCACTCGGACCAACTAAGGTTGCTGAAAAAGATGCAACCCCTGAAACCCTTGCTGCGGCAAGGGTTTCAGCCGTCTTAGAGGGAAAAATCGAGCACCAGCCGAGATGGAGATGCAAAAGGCCATTTTCGTGATGTGGTGTGATTCGAACCTCTGAGCAAAGAGAAAACAGCGAGAGAAGCCCCCGCTGGTAGTTCAAATCGAACTGCCAACGGGGGCTTCTCTCTTTTTATTACGTAGCTGTTTCAGTTGGTGGTATTACTTGCTTTGTCCTTGGTTCCTTGGTGGTCTTGGTAATAGCTTTCTGCCATGGTTTTGGATATACTTGCGTTGCAAAACGAGGAAAGGAGAGCAGACCATGGCAGACAAGAAAAACCTATGCGCTCAAATCGACATCGCCCTGCACAACCGGGTAACAGAAGAAAAAGACCGCCTGGAGATGACTACCAGCCAGTACATCGCAGCACTGCTCACTGAATACTACAAGATGAAAGATGAGAATGGAGGAATCAACATGACAGGCAGCAGAACGATGGCATTCCAGATTCCCGAGGAACTCTTCCAGCGCATCAAGACCCACCTGGCCAGAGAAACGGCTCGGACCGGCGTAAAGCTCACCCAGCGGGACTTCGTCCTGGGCCTGATCGAACAGGCGCTGGCGGAAGCCGAAGCCAGCCTGGCCCCACAGGAGGCCCCTGAGAGCACCGAGGAAGCCCCGGAGGACAGTGGAGCCGCCGGTACCACCCCAGACGCCAGCGAGGCCAGTGCGGAGGCGGAGAGAGACACAGCGGACATCGAACAATAACACAAGGAGTCAAAGCAAGGGGCCGGAGAACACATCTCAAGCGGATGTGTCCTCCGGCCCCTTTTTTGTTTTTTCGAGAAGGAGGTGACATGATGCAAACAGCAGAAAGGACGCGCTTTACAGAGGCTGAAATGGCCACTGTCCGAGACACGGACCTTCCGGATCTGTTGATCTCCCTGGGCTACCAGGTGAAGCGGATCGGCAGGTACTACACCACGCAGGAGATGGATAGCATCCGGATCAAGGACAGACGTACCTGGTTCCGCTACTCAGAGGGCATCGGCGGAGATGCCATCACATTCCTCCAGCGGTTCTATAACAAAAGTTTCCCGGAGGCCGTGGAGTACCTGCTGACCTGGCATGGCCGCGCCCGTGACTCTCCCCCGGTGAGCACTCCGCGGCAGACCAAGGAAAAGGTCCCCTTTACCCTCCCACCTGCCAACGTGGATCACCGCAGGGTGTTTGCCTATCTCCGCAAGCGTGGGATCGCACCCCAAGTGATCCGGGGCTTTGTGGAGGCTGGATTGCTGTACGAGGACGCCCAACATCACAACTGTGTCTTTGTTGGCCGGGACCAATCAGGAGCGCCGGTATTTGCCAATCAACGAGGAACCTATGATTGGAACGGCAGCAGCTTTAAGGGGGATGTCCCAGGCAGCAATAAGGACATCGCATTTCGTCTTCACTGCAGCAAGAAGCATGATGCAGTTTTGTCTTTGAGGCCCCAATCGACCTGATGAGCTTCTGCACCCTGCACCGGAAAGTAACCTCCAACGCAGTGGCGCTGTGCGGGCTGTACGAAGGAGGACTGCGGACCTATTTGCGAGACAACCCACACATACGCCGGATTATTCTGTGCCTGGATAACGATGAACATGGTTGGCAGGCAGCCCAAAAACTCCGAGAAATGTTCTGCGTAGAGGGCTATGAGGTGTCTCAACAACTTCCGCCACAGGGAAAGGATTGGAATGAGTATCTGCTGCAACGAAATGTGCTCCGGGAAAGGGGGTGACAATTTCCAAAAGAAGAAATGACAATATGATTTCCGGCAAATCAAAAGAAAAATTGTTGTAGGAGGAATCCAGTATGAAACGCATTTTGACCACAATGTGCGCCCTGACCCTGCTCCTGGCGGCATCTGTCCCTGCTCTGGCCGCCGAACCGGAGCAAAGTGCCAGTTACTACCCCACATCGGTGGAGGAGTATATGGAGGGAGACAGCCCCAGGATCAAGAAAGTGTACCAGCTGTCCCTGGCAGATGACCCCTCCCAGATTCCCACCGAGGATTTTGAGCGGGATGGCCGCCTCTATTATCTGCTGGACATGACGCGGAAGGACGAGGTTGGGGTGGACATTCAGACCATCACCCAGACCAAAACTCTGGCCAGTGAGACCAACAATATGGAGAAGATCCTCCAGAGTCTGGAACCGCAGCTGGAGGTAACCACAGAGGACGGTTATACCGGCACTCTGACACTGGATCATACCACGGTTAAGGTAGCGGCAGACGGTTATGCTACCCGGACAAAGGATCTCTCCGCCACCCGCACCTATCCCAATCTCTCGGAAGCGGATGTATCTTTGATTCCAAAGAGCATTGAGGACAATGGGAAAAGCCTGACTCTGGCAGACGTCCAGTGGGCCGAGACCAGTGAAGCCGGGGCGGATGGGGCCGTCACCCGTTATACCGCCACTGCCAAATATACCGGCACTACCAGCAGCACCTATGCTACTGGCTACACTGTTACGGCAGACTATACCGGCCAAATTTCCAAAACCAACTGCTCTGTGTTGACCTATACCGCCATTTTCGGCAGCATGGAGGTTCCCGAGGAGCAGACAGACTCGGCCCCCACAGATACCCCTTCCAGCGAAAGCTCAAACGGGGCCATGGCAGATATCGACATCAAACAGCCCCTCCTGATTGGCGGCGCGATTCTCTTGCTGACTGCAGGTGGGGTTTTCCTGTTCAAGCGGTATAAAGGAAGGAGCTGATTTAACTGAAGCTGAGAGCACTTCTGCTGGCCACAATGCTATGCGCCCTGTGCGTGGGACAGGCCAGCGCCCTGGAATATACCATGGAGGCCCCGGACGATTACCTATTCGGCAGACCTACCAGCGATGACACCATCTACAAATGGGAAGATCCCAATGTAGACCGGAGTAAGAACACCGCCCTGATCCCGCCTGGATTTGGCACACCTACCAGTTATCTCCCCGGCAGCGGCGACCCTCTGACGCCCAATCTCATCCCCGGTGCTCTGGATGGCGGCGGGCTGGTGTCCCAGACAGGGAGCGTCAACTACCCTGTGATCGACACAGGAAATGGGGGCAGTTCTGGCCAGGACGTCGGCTATACTGCCGTCACCAGCGATCTCTACTACTCCGGCGGACATCTGGGGACGCTCAAGATCCCGGCTATCGGCCTGTCTACCAAGGTCTACGAAGGGACAGACAGCAGCACTCTGTCAAAAGGGGCCGGTCATTTCCCTGGCACCAGCATCTGGGACGGCAACTGCTGCATTGCGGGTCACAACCGCGGGGTCCGGGATGATTTTGGAGACCTGCACACCCTGGAGCCAGGCGATACCATTACCTGGACCACCAAGCTGGGCACACGCACTTATCAGGTGGTCAGTGTAGAAAAGGTATTGGAGACAGATACCAGCGGCACCGCCACTACCAGTGACAACCGTATCACGTTGTTTACCTGTGTGCGGGATCAGCGGGCATACCGCTGGTGCGTCCGGGCCGTAGAACTTTAAGCGCAGAGCGTTTTCTCTCAACACAAGGAAACGCACTGCGCTTTTTTCTTTGCTTCTTCTGAATCTTAACTAAATCATGTTTAGAAAGAGGTGATGAGCAACGTATGTTCAACACCTCTTTCCGCCCATTTTGAAGGAGGCGCTATGAAAAAACTGCTATCCCTGTTTTTGGCCTGTATCCTGCTGCTTGGCATCCTACCCACATCGGTCTTTGCCGCAGACAGTGTGGAAGAAGCCCTGGGCGAGGTCAACATCTACAATGGAGACTATGAACTGGGCTACCTCTCTATCAACGGAGCAGTCAAAAAGCAGACATACACCTACTTTTTGTACGAATCCAATGATGGAACAACAAAGGAGTCCCCAGCCTACTGCGTCAACCCCACCACCCCCGGCGTCCCGCAGAGCGTAGGCCCTGGTGAGAGCATCAAGTACCTGGCCGAGGAAAAGGCCAGCGACCCCAAAGTGGTGGGTATCATCTCCAACGGCTACCCTCACCGCAGCCTGGGGGAGCTAAACCTGGACAACAAATATCAGGCATATTACGCCACCAAAATGGCCCTTTGGTGCTACCTGCTCCCAAACTGGAATATCGCCAATCTGAAGGTAGCCCCCGGCCTGACCGGCTCTGAACTGGACATTGGCAATCGCATCCTAGCCGCTGCCAAGGACATTTATAAGCGGGGTACGACCTACAACTATATGCTCTCTCCCCGGATGACCGTCACAGCGGACAAGTCTACGGCCTACCCCGTGACCATCGACGGCCAGGCATACTTGCAACAGGTATTTACTGTCTGGAGCGAGACCTGGGTGTACGACTATGATGTGACCGTATCGTTCTCTGATCCCGGCAGTGTTCCGGATGGCACAAAGATCGTGGATGCCAACAACAACGAGATCCCCGCCGTTACCACCCAGCCCACCTCGGATGGCTACGCGGGCACATTCAAGGTGCTCTATCCCGCCAGCAGTGTGGAGGGACAGTCCGGTAATGTGCAGCTCTCCCTTTCCGCACCGGTAGCCCAGTACTGGACAAATACAACTGTACAGAGGAAGATGCAAAGCAGCTCTGCCAGCGGGCAGGGCTGCTTTCGCCTGTCTACACATTTACAACCCGCGGGGGCTGTTGGTTCTGCCCTAACGCCAAAAGAAAAGAACTGCGCCATCTCTATGACTACCACTCGAACCTGTGGGAACGGATGTTGGAGCTGCAGGCCTTACCCAACAAGGTGAGCGAGAAATTCAATCGCAGCGAGACCTTCTCCGACATTGACGCGGAGTTCCGTCTGGAAGATGCGCAGGAGAGTCTGTTCCAAAATGCTGCATAAAAAAGGAGATGAGAACAACGAGCAATCAGAAATATGAAATCA
Source organism: Intestinimonas sp. HCP28S3_D6 (assembly GCF_052065695.1). NCBI lineage: Bacteria > Bacillati > Bacillota > Clostridia > Eubacteriales > Intestinimonas > Intestinimonas sp. HCP28S3_D6. Next base: position 7,943 of record NZ_JBQHTM010000029.1, on the reverse strand, counting down.
CGGAGATCTCGCACGAAAAGTATCCCTTTCTTCATCGTATCCGGGCACTCCGGGATGTGAGTGCGGAGGTCAAAGCCGGTGATTTAGGTGGCTTCGTGGAGAGCGAGAGCAACCTTTCCTTTGAGCCGGACGATACCGCATGGATTTTTGACGATGCCATTGCCTGCAATGACGCCTATGTTGACAAGGGGGCTGTTCTGCGCGGAGAGGCGGTCGTCTGCGACAACGCTTATATCTCTATGGGCGCTGTCCTTTCCGGTCATGCGCGGGCAGAGGACAATGCCTATATACGCGGCGCTGTGCTCAGCGCCTCTGCCAGGGCCTCCGGTTTTTCCATGATCCTCAATGACAAAGATACCATGGGTGTTCCCATTCTGTCTGGCCACTGCGCGGTCTATGGCAAAGTATCCGGGGATGTGCGTCTGACAGGCAGCGCATTGGTGATCAGCGGTGAGGAGATCCGCAATGATACACTGGATACTCTGGTGATCAGCGGGAAAAACCGTTCTGTGATCCGGGATTCGTCCCGAGACGAACTGGCTCCTCAACAGCCAGTTCCTTCTCCTCCAAAGAAACAGAAAGGCTGTGAGATAAGCAGATGAGCAACTTTTTTGAGCAGGAACTCCGCAAACTGTTTGCGGACGGGTCTGTGATCCATGATCCGGTCTTTGTAGGCCGCGCCTGCCTGGGTGGCTTGGACAGAAATCGTCAGGTGAGGGCTGAATTTGTTACACTGGGCCATGCGGATCATTATGCGGCTCTCCGCCTGACGCTGCTGGACAGCAATCAGGGTGTGGTGGACAAGCTGACTCTTCGGTTCAAGGATGTATGGGGAAAACAGAAAATCCCCAACAACCCCTACCTGCGGGATGGCGTTGATCCGCATATTTGGGTAGATGGTGACCGGATCGATTGGTATGCCTACCATCCCTCCCAGGAGGACTACCGGCAGCTCCGGCAAATGGCCAGCGACTATGTGGAGACCTTCCGTATTCAAGTCCCGGCGAAGGATCATGGCCCCAAATTGGTGTACATTTGTGCGCCCCTTCGAGGCGAGGTAGAGAAAAACATTGAGTTTGCCAGACAGAAAGCCCAGGAAGTCTTTCAGGCGGGCGACATCCCGGCCTGCCCCCATCTCATGTTCCCGCCCATCGCAGATCCGGGCGATCCGGTGCAGGATCAGGCCGCACGGGAGATGGGCCTGCGGCTGGTAGAAAAGTGCCAGCAGGTCAATGTCTATGGACCGGTCACGGAAGGGATGTGGGCGGAGATCCATCGCGCCAATAAACTGGATATCCCAGTGGTAACCGATTTGAAAACGAAGGGACGTACTTCGCCCAGAAGAAAGAAAAGCGCCAAGCGCGAGGAGGTCAAATGATCCGAGAAAAGACCACGGAGGACTTGCGGCACATGACCGATGAGGAGGGGCTGATCCTCCAGGGCTGCGGCGGCGACCTTCAGGAATGGGTGGACGGAATCAATGATCTGCTCACCCAGGAAGGAATCCTGCTGAATGGCACCAAATTTGAACATGCGGCCACATTCCAGCACGACGGCCTCACAAACCTGCTGTTCTCTTTTGAGGGGGTACAGCTGAATGTGGGAAAGCTTGCGGTGTGGCGGATTCAGACACACAGCCAGTTTGGCAGCACTTGGCTGTCCGACTATGTGCCCAATCGGCTGGGTGGTTTCCCGGATCAGCCGAACCAGCAGGAGCGAGCAAAACCGTACTGTTCGCTGATTGAACAAGACGGTAACATCTTCAACCTGATGGGGGCAGCGTCCAGAACGCTCCGGGAGCATGGCATGGGTGACCAAGCCAAAGAGATGTGCGACCGCATCACCGGAGGGAATTGCCACAGTTACCATGAGGCGCTGTGTATCATCAGCGAATATGTGGAGACGGATCTGCCCGCGCTCCAAAATCAATCCAAAGGAAAGAAGGAGAAACATGCCTATGAGCGATAACATCACTGCGATCCGTCCCAGTTGGGAGATCATCCACGGCGACGCACTGAAGGTCCTGCGCGAGTTCGACCCTAATACCTTTGATGCGGTTATCACCGATCCCCCCTATGCCTCCGGGGGCCGGACCCAGGCGGAGAAAAACAAGTCCACCGACAAGAAATATTCCAGCATGGGGGAAAGCGCGCCCCCTCCCTTTGACGGCGACTCCAAGGATCAGCGTTCCTGGACCCGCTGGGCCGCTGAATGGCTCTATGACGCCCGCAAGGTCTGTAAACCCGGTGCCCCTGTGTGCATGTTCATCGATTGGCGGCAGCTCCCTGCAGCCACAGATGCGCTCCAGTGGGCGGGGTGGATCTGGCGCGGTACAGCTGTCTGGGACAAAGGCAACAGCCGTCCCAAGAAGGGCCGCTTCCGCCAGCAGGCTGAGTACATTGTCTGGGGCTCCAACGGGGATATGCCCATCAGTAGACCTGTCCCTTGTCTGCCCGGCGTATTCAAGTATGGCAATCCCCAGAACCGCATCCACCTGACGGAAAAGCCCTTGCAGCTCATGCGGGATGTGGTGAAGATCACGGAGTCGGGCGGTCGTATCCTGGACCCCTTTGCCGGTTCCGGCAGCACAGTGCTGGCCGCCGTGCTGGAGGGCTACTCCGCCACCGGCATCGAGGTCACCGACGCCTACGCCGCTCTGTCCAGAGAACGGATTGCACGGGAGCTGGCCCAGAGTGCGTGACGGTCTTCTGTCTGCAGCTCCCAGTTCAAGGAAGGTGTTGATTTCAAGGAAAATTGAAATTTTTCGTCTTTTTGACGGGAACATAGTTAGATAAGAAAAGAAGCCCTATCCAATTTAGGATAAGGCTCCTTTGATTCTCAATCAATTCTGATGAATCGCAGTCCTCTTAGCTCTAAGCGTTGACGCTACTTTATTTCAAAATTTGCATAATAGGTTTCCTTATCATAATCTCCAGAACTACGGACGTCCATAAATTGCTTGACGATACGATATGGCCCTTCCGGTAGGTTGCCGTATAACCAATCCCAAGATAACACAATTTCGCAATCTGTATCCATTTCTACCATATAGATTTCTTCTGTCCACTCTACATCAGCCTCAGTAACATAAGGTACATCTTCCCAGGTATCCCCATTTAGAGACTGGATTTTATACGCTGGCCCATACCACAACTCTCCGGACGGACTGCCGCTAGACTGGGAAATTACCAGTGTGGCACCAGCGGAAGCAACATTTTTCACAGAGAGACTTAATCCCCAATCGTTTGCCTCTAAATCACCATACTGAACGAGAATGCTGTTTATCATTCTCATTTCTTCATTGGTGACGGTCATACTTCGCTGGTTCTTGTTATCATTGAATGTACCACAGGTAGAATGGTAGTCATATACTTCACCGTCCGCTGTTGTAATCACGCAATTACTTGCACACTTTGTCACATCATTGATCCAATTACCGCTATTTAATATATCAGAAATTGTTGATATATCCTTTTGTGAGAGTTCTCCTATTTTCTCAACTGTATGCCCTATTTTGACTGTCCACGCATTGTTGCCGCTGTCGTTAATCGCGTCATCAGGTGTTTTTGTTGCCACAGTATTATTGACATTTGAAGTGTTACCTGCTGAAGCTGCAGGCTTATCTGACTGTCCATTATTCATACATCCTGCAAGAACGAACAGTGTTATTAATGTCAAGGTCAGTGTTATTAACTTTTTCATGTCTATACCTCCAATCTAAGATGTGTTTCTATTGATGTAGACGCAAAATAATTCAATATGTTCCATTTTTATTGCCATAAAATATGAAAAGGCTTTCTGCAAGGTATTATTATCAGCTTGCGACCAGCTGCCTATGTATTACACCCTATCTGGAAGCATGTGCTTGGTGTCCAGCATCAGCGGCCGTCGTAAAAGACTTTTCCAAGTAACCGGGTAGTAGAACTGCTCGGAGGGGTAGGTATATATCAACTCAACTTTCTGATTGATAGTTAAATCTTACAAGAAAGAGAATCAGCCATGAGCTTTAGGAAAATACCTGCTGCTCATGGCTGCTTTCAAGTTAGGGACTGCTATTTAGTGAAACCGACGGACTTTTTTCCATCAACACTTAGCTTGAACAGGGATGTCTGCAGATTGCCCTTGATAACACCCCAACAGGCGGGTATAATGAAACAGCAGGAGGAGGTGCGTGCATGAAAGTTGAGTTCACTTTTGATAAGGAGCAGATCCAGCAGTACGGATATACTGTGGATGCGGTGAAGCAGACGATTCTCAGAGGCTTTGTCGCAAAGGGCCTGCGCTGTACCTCCGCCAATGTGCCGATGACTTTTACAGACAGCGGACACAAAGAAGATTTCTCTAATATGTGGGCCATTTTGATGGCGTTGCTTCGGACAGATTGGTTTCCCAAGTTTGCGGCTTCCTGCACTTGGTATGATGATGACGGTACACAGGAAGATGTGTTGTCTCAGGCAGGGAAAGTGTCTGGATGCTGCGGGGTACCACAGTAGGAAAATAAAAAAGCCGTTTTATGCATACCTTGATACGATTCCAGAAATCTCTGACTGTCTGAAATGGAGGTGAACATGGCATGGAGCAGGAATACATGCTGCGTCTATATGATATGGATCTGCTGTCTTTCTCCCTGGCGGAGCAGGGCATCGAAGGTCTGAAGGCCAAGCTGCTGTGGACCAATGAGGAACACAGGCAGCTCCTGCCCCTGGACATGGAGCTGTCTGATGCCGGTGTGTTGAAATGGCTCCAGAAGCGGGTCATCCCCAAGAATAGAGCCTATGTAGCGGAAATTTTGAAAACCTTCGGCCTGAGCATCAATGATACCAAAGGGATCATCGACGTGTGCAAGGGGCTGTCCCTCAACGACAGCTACTGGGTAGTGCCTGGAGACTTCTCTGGAACCTTCGCACAGTATAATCTGTATGAGAATCGCTTCTCCGAGATCCTCTCTCTGGTGGCTTACACCGGCATCGGACAAAGTGACGCCGCCTTTACCACCTCGCCGGAACTGACGACCAACGGGATGCTGCCCAAGGCATGGCGCTTCATAGATGGCAAGGGGATCTACCTGTACAAAGGGGGAACCTTCGGTGCGGCAAACACCGGAAACGAGCCATACAGTGAGTTTTACGCCAGTCAGGTGGCCCAGGCCATGGGCCTGAACGCAGTGCCCTACGAGCTGGAGAACTGGAAGGGCATCCTTGCCTCCCGCTGCAAACTGTTCACCGATATTGACACATCTTATATCCCCATTGGCCGTATTGTGCGGGAGGGTGGTCTGAAAGCCTGCCTGGGCTACTATGAGAAGCTGGGACCGGAGACGTATGAACATATCAAGAGTATGCTGGTGTTCGACGCTGTGATCTACAATGAGGATCGACACTTCGGTAACTTTGGTGTCCTGCGGGATAATCACAGCGGAGTGGTGATCGGAGCGGCTCCGATTTTTGACAATGGTCTGTCCCTATTCAACTTCGCTATGCCAGACGATTTCAAGGATTTGGACAGCTACGCCAGAACCAGAGGGACCCCCTATGGCATCAGCTTTGAAACTGTGTGCCAGGAGGTAATGGGGCCGGTTCAGATGCGGCAGCTTCGCAAGCTGATTGGCTTTACATTCCAAAGGCATCCTAGACTGAACCTGCCCGATGACCGGCTGAGGGCGATTGAACGGCACTTGCAAAAACGTGTGCGGCAGCTTTTGGAGCTGACACCGGAACGAAGGATGCAGCCAGGAAGGAAAGTTGCGGAGCCAGAGCGTTGATGACGCAGGAGAGTGTGTCCGGGCGGATACGCTCTCCTGCTTTTAGCACCCTCACTGTCTACAGAACGGGGTTTTATTAGCGTATCATTAGGGTGTCGTTTTTTCAATAAACTGTCTACATTATTGGGTACATTATATATAGCTACAATCCGGGCAGGGTGTCACATAAGACACCCTGCCCGGATTTTTTGACATTCAGGGTGCTAACATAGACACCCTTGTGTGGAGATGATCATGCCAGAGGAATATTGAGCATTCCAGCCCACAATAAGCGTCGCCGCTCTGGTCCAGAGCGGTGATTTTTCTTTTTCGAGGAGTTGGCAGGCTCTGCCTGCCCGGATCATAATCCACCTACCGCATGAGAAAAGGCCCCGCTTCGGCGGGGCCGAGCCAACGCCGCCTGGGGCGGCGTTGGGCAAGCATAGCGCAAATGTACATTTTGCGCGCTTGCAGGGGAAACCCCTGACCCCAATGCCGCCTGCGGGCGGAAGGTTTGCGGCAGAGCCGCAGAAAGGAGGCACGCTTGGGGCTCCCAAAAGAAAAACACCATCTGCACATTGAGCTGACGGCGGAGCAGTATCAGCAGCTCTGTCGTCAGGCCAAACTCTGCGGGCTGTGTAAACGGGCTTATATCGTCCGGCTCATCGACGGGACTCCGATCCGGGCCAGACCCTCCCAGGAAATCAAGGACCTCCGCACGGAGATCCATCACATTGGCAATAACATCAACCAGATCGCCCGCAGCGTCAATGCCGGTATCGCCACGGCAGAGGATGCCAGGCGTGGACTGTTCCTGCTGGATAAAGTCTATGAGTTGATGTACCAGGTGGCCAATCCGTAATGGCCGTCACCAAGATCCTGGCTCGGAAAGGTCGGTTGGATATCGGGATCGACTATATCCTGAATGGCGATAAGACGGAGCAGAAGATCCTCACTGCCCATCAGGGCTGTGAGCCAGGCCGGGAGTGCCGTCAGATGCTGGAGACGAAACGGGACACCGAAAACATGGGGGGCGTCCAGTATTACCATATTGTCCAGTCCTTCAAGCCCGGTGAAATCTCTCCCGAGCTGGCTCTGGAAATTGCCAAGACTTTCGCTGCGGAGCATCTGAACGGTTACGAGGCAGTAATTGCCACCCATGTGGATCGGGGGCATATCCACTCGCACATTGTGTTCAACTCCGTAAACGCAGACACCGGCGAGAAATATCATAGCAACGCCAGAAGCTATTACTGCCAGATCCGGGCCATCTCAGACCGGCTGTGCCGGGAGCACGGCCTCTCCGTGATCCTATCCGGAGAGACCTCCAAATCCATGAGCTATGTAGAGTGGCTACGTCAATCCAAGGGTCAACCCACCTTCCGCTCCATGCTGGAGGCGGATCTCCGGGAGTCCATTGAGGACGCCAATGACCTGGGACACTTCTTCCTGCTCATGGAGCACAAGGGCTACGAGATCCGCCACGGAAACCGTCTGGGATTCCGTCTGCGGGGGCAGGAGCGGTTTCAGTATCCAGACAGAAAAAATGCTGCCTTCACAGAGGACGGTATCCGTGCCGCCATCCTGGGCAATTTGGAGGAAATCGAGACAGGTCAACGGGCCGCTTTTGTGGACAGACCCATGTTTCGTCCCTACCGCAGACACCCCAAATACACGGGCTTTTTGGCCCTGTACGTTCACTATCTCTACCTGTTGGGAAAAATCGAACAGCGACAGTATCCCCCCAGGATGACGCCGCACCTGCGGCAGGAAGTCATGAAATTTGAGCAGTACCGGACACAGTTCGCTTTCCTGCGAGAGAACAACATTTCCACCACTGACGAAATGACCGCCTATCAAAGCCGCACAGAGGAAACGCTGGCCAATCTGATGAAGCAGCGCACCATCCTCAATGTGCACAAAAAGAAGCAGCAGGCGCTGTACGACGCCTTGGCGGATGTGGAGGCCCTGGCACCGGCCAAGGCACTCTATGAGAACGGGCTGTCCGGCATGGAAGATGAGTTTGCCCGCTACATGGAGGCCGTGCGTCTGCTGGAGCGGTGCGGCGTCCCATCAGAGCATCTGACGCAAGAAAGAGATGAGCAAAACAGTTGGAAAGAGCGGCCCGCAAACAGGCAAATGGGAATCGAAAGAGATTAGGGCATCTCAAGGGTGCAAAAACCATAGCGCGGTAAACCCCGCG